>CANJWO010000012.1 GCA_947478685.1 Chlamydiota bacterium
AAGTTTACACAGTATGTGCCCTTGGGTTTCATTAGGCATTTGCCGGCGCTGAAGCAGGCCGTGTGTTTTCACACGAGCGATGCAAGCGAATGGAACCCAAGGAATACAGACGCAGTAAAATTATCAATGCAAATTTAATTCGCTATAAGTGAGCGAAGATAGTGTTTTTACACAGCGAGCGAGTGCAACGCGATAATTTCATCTGCTTGCGGATGAAATGATCTCCGAAGTCATTTATATTTTTAGGATGAGGAGGGTCATGTCGTCGTATTGATCAGCGCCGGAGGTGAAGAGGGCGATTTCTTGATTGATGAGGGCGAGAAGCTCGTCTGGGGTTTCGAAGGGGCAGGTTTCGATGATGGCGATCAGTCTTTTTTCGCTGAATAATTTATGAGCTGTATCTTGGGCATCTGTTATGCCGTCTGTGTAAAAGATGATAAAATCGTTTGGCTCGAGGGTTGTTTTTCTAACATCTACAGTATCAAATAGTTCGACTCCAAAAGCGATACCGGAGGTTTCTAACCTTTCGATGTGGCCGCCCGCCCGTTTTATGATGGGATAGTTGTGTCCGCAGTTGACGTAGGAGAGCTCTTTTGTAGGGGCATGATATTTAGCTAGGAAGGCAGTTACGAAACTCCCTGTCTCTTTAGTATCTTCACAGAAGATCGCGTTTGTTTTTATGGCAATTTCGCTAAGGTCATCAAAGATTGTTTCGCAAGTTCTAAGGGTACTTCTTAGATCAAAGGCATAAAGGCAGCCGGAAACACCTTTTCCAACGCCATCTGCAATTGTAATAAAGAGATTGTCTTCTTTAATTATCCAGTCATAGAAGTCGCCAGCAACTTCTTTTGCAGGTTGGAAGTAGAGGGCTGTTTCGATATCATGAAATTGAATAAGTCCTTCAGGAAGTATAGATTGTTGTATCTCCTTTGCGATTTGGAGTTCTTTTTGGTAGGCCTCTTTAAAGGCCTTCTCTCTTCTTACTTCCTCGATATAGTTTGTTAGGGAGGCAACCATTTGATTAAATTGATCACCTAAATAATTGATTTCAAATCCCATATTATCGTGTTTGAAGTTTGCGCTTAAATCTCCTTGCCCTACTTTTCCCATTACAGATTTTAGTTGCGTTAACGGCTTTGCAAAACGGAGCGTTAAAATAAAAGAGATGATTCCTCCAAAGAAGAGGATAAAAGCGAGAAGGACGGATAGTTCTGAGAGAGATTTATATAACTTAATTAGAAGTCCTTTAGCAGGAATTGTGAGTACAATCCTTGTCTTCGTATTTGGGAGACGGACAGATGTTAGAAAGCGCTTTTCTTTATCTATATATAATTCATAACCTTGCGTTACCGATTTGATCCGTTTTATAGGGATAACATCAGGAGGAGATTCATCATCAAAATTAGGCACTTCCACTAGCCTTTTTAGGTTGGGTCTATATATAGTAGATGAGAGAATCATCCCTTGGTCGTCTATGATTGAAACGGTTGCATTATAAAGGTGACGAATTGTATCCAAAGTCGATACTAGTTTAGTCAGATCGATGGAGATGCCTGCTACCCCCACAATAGTATTATTGGCCATTACAGGATATGTAATATAGAGGCTATGCCCAAAAACGGGATCTTTACCAATAAAGATGTTATCGCGGATCGTTTTTAAGTAGTCTAAGCTAAAATAGGGGGTAAAGTTGATGTTTTCATATTCTTTTAGAGTAGAATTTGTACATATAAGATGAGAGTCTTTATTTACAGTGAGATAGAAGATTGCAGACCAATTTGCTTCACGACTAAAATTATTTAGCAGCCTATCAATTTTGTCGAGGGAAGCTCTCCCTGTCTGATCTTGGATAAGAACAATTAGCTCATGAATAGCCCCCAGAAAATTAAGGTTAGTCTGTTCAAGTTCTAAAACAAAATTTGACTGATCCTTCTGGTAAAGATGCATTTCTGTAAAAATATTATTTAATTTTTCATCGTAGTCCCGGCTGTAAATAAATATAGAGTACAAAACTAATGGAAAAATAATAAAAATGAAGCTACTGATTAATACGCGAAATGCTAACGAACCAAATAGTTTTCTCTGAAACATAATTCTTTTCGTAACACAAACTGCAAGAATTTTCTAGAAAAAAACTAACTAGATGAATAATATAACACTCTTTTTTTCAAAGGAGTGCGCGTGAAAAAATGGATTGGATTAGTCTTATGTCTCCCAATGCTTATTTTTGGGGGAGAGTTAAGAAAGAAGGCTCTGATTTTTGGTGTGACTGGACAGGATGGGTCCTATTTATGTGAATTATTGCTCAGTAAGGATTATGAAGTTCACGGTGTAAAGAGAAGAGCTTCAACGAGAAATACGGAAAGGCTCGATCATATTTATCAAGCGCCTCATACAGAGGGTAGGCAATTTTTTCTCCATTATGGAGATGTGACCGATTCGTGTAATGTTTTACGATTGGTTCAAGAAATTTGTCCTGATGAAATCTATAATTTATCTGCACAAAGTCATGTTGCAGTATCTTTTGAGATACCTGAATATACAGCTGAGGTGGATGCTCTTGGAACTCTTCGGATTTTAGAGGCGATTAGGATGTTGGGATTACAAAAAAAAATAAAATTTTATCAAGCCTCTACGAGTGAGATGTTTGGAGAAGTTCAGGAAATTCCTCAGAAAGAGACAACACCATTTCATCCTAGATCACCTTATGGTGTAGCAAAAGTTTTCTCTTATTGGGCGACAATCAATTATCGAGAAGCATACGGGATCTATGCTTGCAATGGAATTTTATTCAATCATGAGTCTCCTAAAAGAGGCGAGACTTTTGTAACTAGAAAGATCACGCAAGCTGTAGCCAGGATCAAATATGGATTACAGGACAAGTTGTTTTTAGGTAATATGGATGCCTGCCGGGATTGGGGTTATGCAAAAGATTATGTTGAAGCTATGTGGCTTATGTTGCAGCAAGAAGAGCCTGTTGATTATGTTATTGGAACAGGAGAGACGCATACTGTTAGAGAATTTGCCTTTAAGGCTTTTAAGGAAGCTGGAATTGAAATTGAATGGCAGGGCTTTGGAATTTCGGAAATTGGGATTGATAAAGCTACGAAAAAAGTAGTTATTGAAATTGACCCAAAATATTTTAGGCCAGCAGAAGTGGATTATCTTTTAGCAGATCCAACTAAGGCGAGAGAAAAGCTAGGATGGGCTCCAACAACTTCGTTTGATGAGTTAGTCAAGTTGATGGTTACTTCTGATCTCGAGCATGCAAAAAAAGAATATAATAATTTAATGAGAAATATAGGGTTAAATAATTCATGATAAAATGGATATTAGGATCTGTGCTCTTATGTGCTTCTATAGCACGGGCGGATGAATTTGTCCTTTCTCTTAATGCAGGCGAGCAGTATGCTATCTCTGAAATCATTACTGCAATGGGGGAGAAAAATGTTGCCAAACTCCTACTAGATACCTTTAGATTAAGGCGTCTTGGTGATAGTATACAACATGTACCTCCCTTACAGTTTTTGGGATTTGTCCTTACAAATTCTTATTTAAAAGAGTGTTTAAAAAAGATTTCAAAAAGTTCATTTAAATGGCCGCCTTTTATAGACGGGTTTGGTGGAAATATGGAGAAAGAGTTTTTTCAAGGAAAGCTTCTTCTTCAATTACAAGGTTTTTCCATACTTGTCGGGGGCTCCACAGATCAATTGGAGGGATATGTCTATAGGCAAGAGTGGGATGAGTTTGTCAAATGTTTGCTTTAAGTTGTTTGTAATTGCAACAATTGGCCTCTCGTCTCTATTTTCAGAAGAGTTTGTTTTAACAGTCAGTGCAGAACGTGAAACAATTATTGAAGAAATTGTCACTACTATGGGGACTACCTTTACACCACTATTAAAGCTAAAAGAGAAGCAGCTCAGAGAATTGAGTAAAAAACTTCGTGGAATGGGAAGCTTTAACTTTTTAGGGTATATATTTACTCAACCAGAGCTAAAAGAACACATGAGGACAATAGAAGACAGTTCGTGGAAGTTTAATGGTTTTATGGGATCTGTAAGAAAAGGCTTCGATAGAGATAAGGCTGCAGGTACAATTTGGGAAGAAATTCCTGGATTTGCAAGACTTTTAGATGTCGATGAAGCAAAATTGCACAAATTTATTGAGAAAAATCAATGGGACGAACTAGTTCAGTATTTAGTTAAAACTGTGAGGTAATAGATGTTACGTAAATTTTTGTTTGTTACGGTTCTTGCTTTTAGTTCAATATCTGCAGAGGAATTTGTTGTAAAAGTTTCTGAGGATGAAGGAAAGGCAATTAGTGAAATTGTTACAACTTTAGGAAAGACAAGTCTTGTTGCTTTAGGATTTAAAAAAGGGCATTTAAAAACTCTTGGCGGGGGACTTCGTGGAATTGGTAGTCTTCACTTTTTAGGCTATATTTTAAGTAATGAAGAACTAAGATCACACATGAAGACAATTCGTAAAAGCTCCTTTAAATGGGATGGTTTTATGGATGGATTGAAACCAGGTTTTGAAAGAGAGTTAAAGTCAAATAAGCTGATTGAAGACTTGCAGGGCTTTGCTGTACTTACAAAAGCTGATCATCAAAAGCTTCTAGTAAAAGCAGAGGAGCACAACTGGGATGACTTTGTTGCAATCTTGGTAGAAACAGAAGATAAAAAATAGTGTGATGAAGAGAGCTAAGTTATTTGAAGTAAATTATATCTATTTTTGCATACTATTTTTGTCCCTTTTTGGTGTACATGGCTACTCTCTCTTCGTTTTAAGAGATGTGGCCATATTTCCTTTTATTGGGAGTGTTCTTTTACAATGTCTCTTTGAATCATGGCTTATTCTTACAGCAAGTCTACTGATTCAAAGATATTTTCATAAAAGCCTCTTTTATTTTTTTATAGCATTAAGTTGCATCTTAGTTTTGGCCCATGAGGCCGATTTTATCATGACTAGATTGATGGGGGTCTCTATTTGGTTTTTGCTCCATCTCATTTCCTATGAGATTGGAGATAATTTCTTAGAGATGATTAAATCGACAAATATTTCACCTATTATTTGGTTTTTGGGGGCCTTAGGTGTAATTGCTATCTTTGCCTGTGGCATGGTTTTTTTCCATATCTCAGATCGATTGGCTCGTAGAAAAAAGCTATTTATCTCTCAAAAAATGCTCATCACATTTTGTTTTGTTCCATTATTTTTAATGGTTATTTGCGATAGGGTTACCTTGAATAGTCTATCCTATGCAAACTATGAGCAATTGAGAGAAATACTCCCTTTTAAGACAACTTTTTTTCGTCCCGTGCACTCTGTAATTTCTAGAAAAAATGATTTAAAAGAATTAAAATCAGTAAATAATAGAATTGATTCTATTGCTTCATCTAAGCGGCCATCTATATTTCTCTTTGTGATAGAGAGTTTAAGAGAAGATTTTATTACCGAAGAAATAGCCCCAAATCTCTTCAAATTTAAACAAGAAAACATCTCTTTTGATGTCGCTGCTTCTGGAGGTAATTGTTCTCACCATTCATGGTTTACCATTTTTCACTCTCAATTTCCTCTCCGATTTTCTAAAGAGCATATATTTAAAACTAGGGAGAAAGGGAGTCTTGCGATTCAAGCAATGAGAGATATTGGTTATCAAATTCACCTCTACTCTTCAGCGGAACTGGCTTTTTATCATATGGATGAATCGATTTTTGGAAAGAGGCATGTCTTAGCAGACACCTATTATGAATTTCCTCATGGAAAAGGGGTTACAAAGGCTCAAACCGATAGAAAAGCTATGGAACAGATGCAATTAGATGGAATTAGATTTGAAGAGGATGGACACCTATTTATTGTGTTTCTTGATGCGACCCATTTTGGATATAGCTGGCAGAGAGAAAACGGCGATCTATTTCAGCCGGTAGAAGATCCAATTAATTATATCAAAGCTGCATTTAATAAAGGATCGATTGAAAAGATTAAAAATAGGTACCGAAATTCAATCAATTACGTTGATTCCTTGATAGGCTCATTTTTGAAATGTCATTCAGATGACGACTCTGTGATTATATTTACTGGAGATCATGGCGAAGCATTTTACGAAAATGGGAAGCTATTTCACGCATCCAATCTTGGAAATGAGCAAATACATGTTCCTCTTTACTATAGATTTGGAAAAGAGAGCGCTCTTTTAAAAAGCAAAGCATCTAAAATCTCCTCTCATCTCGATATCTTCCCTACTTTTATTGATTATGTTACTGGGATTAATCCAGATCTTTTCGGATTAGAAGGGGAGTCAATTTTTAAGCTTTCAAGATGGCCTTATACAGTTACCTCTCGCTATAATGGGGGAAGAGCACCCTTCGAGTTTTGTCTTCAAAGTTTAGGTGGAAGAATGATTCTTCAAACTCATATTCCAGACACCCTCAAAGTTACTTCCATCAATAACAAGGAAAATCCCATATTCCTCGAGGAAGCCAAAGAGGCCTTCTCGCACCTCTTCTCCCAAGACTAAATAGAAAAGAAGATTGCAGGCTAGGCATGCAATCTTCCAAAAGCTCTATAAAGAAAATTTAAAACCGGTTACGGTTACTCAGGCGGTTACGGTTACGACTCTCGAGACCGCTTCTTAGCTGATGATTTTTTGGGGATGGGGGATTGGAATGGGGAGTTCTTCGGGGGGGAAGTAATCACCAGCAATTTCTTCGAAGGTGTCGGGGGTGATGATGCGGGCCCCTTTTCTGATTTCGAGATAGCGAGCGTTGCCACGTTCCCAGGGAGGCATGCCTTCACGAAAGGTTTTGAATGGGAGGAATTTGGGGATGGATTGTGGAGGGGGTTCTTTGTGGATCCAGATTTTTCCATGTGAGACAGAGAGGAGTTCCATCGAGGTAAGGCCGCCGGAACGGGTGAGGGTTGCATTGCTTCTATGAAGTAGGGGAGCTACAACATGATCATTTTGATGAGAGATTGGAATAATTGTTAGTCCATGAGGATAGTTCTTTGCCTTTTGAATGAGAGAAAGGATTTGTTTGCGTAGATTTGGTTTGATTGAGACTTGACTGCTGCAAAAGATGAAGAAGAGGTCTTTTCGAAAGGTATATTTCCTGTTTTGCAAAATATGAATGAAGTGGCTTGTATAAGAAAGAATTGCAGCGGGGCTAGGATTTGCACCAAGCATCATTAAGGCAACTTTATCTTCAGTTGCAATGGGTATTGAAATATGGTTTTTAGAACGCTTTGCTTCCAAAGAGCCGTACGAAAGTGTTTTGTATGTTAAGTGAAGGTCTTCTGGTGATGTAATTGAAATATCGAGGACAAGTTCATCAGAAAGAGGTCTCTTTTCATCATCATCTGAATATTGGAAAAAAGCGGGCCTTAAGGGGAGGGGCGCATAGAGAATCGAGGAGACGGGAAGATTGCAGTTTTTCTTCCAAAACTGCTCCTCTGTTTCACCCTTATTTAAAATAGGTCTAGTAGTAAGTACTTTTATAAATGGCTTGTCTTTGGGTGAAAGAGATTTAATCCCGCCAAAGAAGTGTTTAGCCTCCTCTGTTGGTAAATCTGTAATTACTTTTTCATAAGCAATTTGTTTGCCTGTGCGCCATTTAATAAAGCGGAGAGCCTTGATAATTGCAGATGTTCCAAGTGGTTGGGTGTCAATTATTTCATCGATGTCGTATTTTAAACATGTCTTTACTGCAGAGAAAAAAAATGGGGTCCAGAAAAGATAATCGGCGAGCTTTAGAGCGAAAGCAAGGCAGACAAGTAAAAAGATATTACCTCTAGCCTGAGCATCACCCCAGAGATGTTTTGCAAAAAGGCCAAAGTATTTCCAAATCCAATCAAATAGTATATCACGTTCAATGATAACTGCATCAGAGTGGGCGGCTTTGGTCTCTATATATTTGGCTTTTGCAGCCTGAATATGACCTCCGCCCGCCGTAAGAGTCAGAATTAAAATTCTTTTAACCTTCATCCTATCCAAGATAGGCAAATCAATCTTTCATGGAAAGCAAAAACTCGGCATTACTATTGGTCTTTTTAAGTCTCGCAAGTAAAAGGTTCATAGCATCAATAGGAGAGAGGTCTGCCACAGCTTGTCTTAAAACATAAATTTTTTCAAGTTCTGCTGCGTGATAGAGAAGTTCCTCTTTTCTAGTTCCACTTTTAATGAGATCTATTGCAGGAAATGTTCTTCTATCTGCTAATCGCCTGTCAAGAACTAGTTCCATGTTACCAGTCCCTTTAAACTCCTCATAAATGACCTCGTCCATTTTTGAACCTGTATCAATAAGAGCTGAAGCGATAATGGTTAGAGAGCCACCTTCTTCGAGATTTCGAGCAGCACCAAAGAATCTTTTTGGTTTGTGAAGTGCATTTGCGTCCACACCGCCTGTCAGAATTCGTCCTGAGTGGGGTTGAACAGTATTGTAAGCTCTTGCAAGTCTAGTGATAGAGTCCAAGATAATGACAACATCTTGTCCTTGTTCAACAAGTCTTTTTGCTTTTTCAATACACATTTCTGCTACTTGGCAGTGTCTTTCAGGAGGCTCATCAAAAGTAGATGAGATAACTTCCCCTTTTACAAGGCGCTGCATGTCGGTAACTTCTTCTGGGCGCTCATCAATTAGGAGGACAATTAATTTTACATTCTTTTCATTACAGGAAATTGAGTGGATAATGTTTTGTAAAAGAATCGTTTTACCAGCCTTTGGAGGAGCTACAATTAAGGCTCTTTGTCCTTTTCCAATTGGCGTAATAAGATCTAAAATTCGTGTTGAATAGTTGTCTTTCGCAGTCTCCATTAACATCCTTTTATTAGGATGGAGAGGAGTAAGGTTATCAAAAGAGATTCTCTCTTTCATCAAAGCTGGGAGAACACCATTGATTTTCTCAACTTTTTGGAGGGCAAAATATTTCTCTTTTTCTTTAGGAGAGCGAAGTTCGCCGTAGAGTTCATCACCTTTCTTTAGGCCAAATCTTCGGATTTGTGCAGGAGAAACGTAAATGTCTTCTGCTGAAGGAAGGTAGTTATAATTTGGGGAACGCAAGAATCCAAAGCCGTCAGGAAGAACTTCGAGAGTCCCTTCGCCAACAAGAATCTCATTAGGTGACGAGCTCTTCTGTTTTACAATTTCAAATACAATTTGAGATCTTGATAGTGATCCGACGTTCACAATACCTGTATTGTGAGCGTACTTGGATAGCTGGTCGATATTCATTCTTTGTAGTTCGGCAATTTTTGTGATCGAGACTTCACCTGTGCGGATAGGTGTTTGATCATTTTCAGCATCATCCATATCTTGAAAGTCGCCTTGTCCTACAGCTGCCGGAGAATCTTGTCTTGATGAGCTGTGATGAGGCTCTTTTCTCCTGTTATTATTTGAGTAATGAGGTTTGGAATATTGAGGTTTGTTATAACGTGGTTTTGGAGAGTCCGTTCTTTCTTGGTGCGGGGCAGTAGTATTTGTAGTCATAGGTTTCTCTTGGTTTGTACTTAGGTTGTTTTGGTTCTCTTGGTTCATATCGTCCTTAAAGGAGGTTTTCTAGCTGGTTGTTAAGGTTCTTGATCGAACCGTTATTTTTTATAATTGTATGTGATTTTGAAATTTTTTCATTGTCAGGGTCAAATCTTTTTTGGCGGGCTTCAAATTGCTCTTCACTAAACCCTCTATCTATAAATCTTTTTTTGCAAAGGTCAGTGCTTGCGGTTACATAAATAACCTGATCAAACCATGAGTCAAAATTAATCTCAAAAAGGAGGGGAAATTCAACCACAAAAGCTTTAAAATCAGGGGAGTTTTTCATATGAGCATAAGTCTCTTGAATGATTTCCACAACTTTGGGGTGAAGCACTTCTTCTAAGAATTTTAACTTTTTTGAATTCGTAAATACTAGATTCGCTAATAATTTTCGGTCAACTTTCGCCTCAGAGATAATATCATTACCAAACATTTCTTTGATCTTATTGATTATTATAACGTCTTGAGAAAGAAGGCTGTGAACAATATCATCTGCTTTGAGAACATAAGCACCAAGAGATTTCAACCTCTCGGCTACAGTGCTTTTGCCTGCAGATAAACTACCAGTAATTGCAATTTTCTTTATTTTAACATTCTCCCCAATTTTTTCCAAACGAAATATCTACGCGAAGGGGGACTTTCAGAGGGGTGATGCTCTCCATTACCTCTGAAATAATTTTCGCTGAGGAGGCAAGGCTCTGATCGGGACATTCAAAAATAAGTTCATCATGAATCTGAAGAACTAGAAAATTATTATTGCTATTTTCAATAAATCTCTTGTCGATTTCAATCATTGCAAGCTTGATTATATCGGCTTGAGTCCCTTGAATAGGAGCATTTACAGCAAGTCTTTCAGCTTGCGATTTGAGAATCCCATTCTTGCTTAATATATCAGGGAGGAGGCGCTCTCTTCCAAATAGGGTTTTAGCCCGCCCCTCTCTTCTTGCATCCTCTTTACATTTTTCTAAAAAGTCTTTTACGGTCGGATATTTTTTAAAATAGGTGTTAATAAAGGATGCAGCTTCTCGGACGTTAATTCCAAGTTGCTTCGATAATCCAAATGCCTGTTGGCCATAAATAAGTCCAAAATTAACTGCCTTTGCTTTGGAACGCATCTCACTTGTTACTTCATCAAGTGGTACGCCAAATACCATTGAGGCGCAAGATTTATGGATGTCCTCATTATTCTTGAAAGCTTGTATAAGATGGGGGTCTTCACATAAATGGGCTAGCAGCCGGAGTTCAATTTGAGAATAGTCAGCTGAGATGAAGCTAAAGCCAGGGGCAGATTTAAAGGCCTCTCTAATTTTTTTCCCTTCCGGTCTCCGAATGGGTATGTTTTGTAGATTGGGATTTGTTGAGGAGAGTCTGCCTGTTGCTGTTCCTGATTGATTAAAAGTGGAATGAATCCGGTGTGTCTCTGAATTGATTTGTTCCGGAAGAGCGTCAATATAGGTAGATCGAAGTTTTTCTAAAGTTCGGTATTCTAAAATTAGATCAACAATAGGGTAATCGCCACTTAATGTTTCAAGAACTTCTGCATTTGTTGAGTAGCCGGTCAGAGTCTTTTTTCCAGGAGGGGGGATCATCAATTTTTCAAAAAGAATAGTGGCTAATTGTTTGGGAGAATTGATGTTAAATTCTTCCCCCGCAAAATTATAGATTTTCTCTACAAGGGTCGCTAAATCTTTATGGAACTCTGAGGATAGCTTTGATAAGACCTCCCTATCAACATAGATGCCATGTCTCTCCATTCGGAATAGAATTGGAAGGAGGGGTATCTCCATTTCACTAAAGAGCTTCCAAAGAGAGCGCTCTTTGAGTTCTTTTTCAAATACCTCTTTTAGTCGGAGGGTGTAATCGACATCTTCTCCACAATAATCGGCGACCATACGGTGTGGGACGTCCATCATCGAAATTTGCCCTTTTTTTCCGATTAGATTTTCTATCGGGATTTTTGTATGGCCAAATTTCTCTAAAGTGAGTGTATCTAGATTGTGTCTATTTTGATGTGCATTTAATATGTAAGAGGCAATCATCGTGTCAAAGCCAATATTCTTTAAGCAAATTTTATGGTTTAGGAGAACGTGCATGTCGTATTTTATGTTGTGACCGATGAAGGTTAAGCATGAGCTTTCAAGAAGGGGCTTTAGAAGAGCGAGAATTTTCGATTCTTCTAACTTGTGATTTAAAGGGATGTAGTAGATTTTATCTTTTTCAGCTCCGAGACCTATACCAACAATTTTTGCAAGCATGGGTTCAATAGAGGTGGTCTCAGTGTCTATCACAATCTCTTTTTTTGTGAAGAGCTCTTGAATAACTTTTTTTAAAGTCTCTTCATCTTCGACAAGAATATAAGGGCTACTTTTCTTTTCCGTCGGTAGCGTTATTGGAACAATTTCTTTAATAAGGGTGTGAAACTCCATCTCTTGAAATAGCTCTTGAAGCTTGGGAAGATTTGGCTGCTTGATTTGGTAAAAGGGGATATCTCTTGGAATAGGTACATCGGTCTGAATAGTGGCAAGTTTTTGGCTTATGAGTGCATTCTCTTTTTCAAGGGCAAATTTTTCTATCAGTTTTTTGCTCTCTAAGATTTCAGGTTTTTCGAGTATCGCGTTAAGAGACTTAAATTTCTTTAAAAGCTCAGAGGCAGTTTTTGGGCCACATCCGGAGACTCCCGGAATGTTATCCGAGGCATCACCCATGATTGCGAGGTAGTCTACAATCTGTTCAGGCTCAATGCCATAGATCTCTTCGACCCCCTTTCTGTCAATAATAAGGTTCTCTTTGAAAGTATTCAGAACAAAAACTTTGTCACTAACTAGTTGGCAAAGATCCTTATCACTAGAGCATAGATAGGCGGAGAGATTCTCCTTCTCACTCCACTTTGCAATCGATCCGATTGTATCATCAGCTTCTACGTGCTCAATTTGAAGATGAGGGATTCCTGCAAAATCAAGATACGATTTTGCTAGCGCGAGTTGTGGAAACAGATCTTCGGGCATCCCTGTCCTGTGAGCTTTATAGTCCTTATAGATCGCTGTTCGGCTCGTCTTATTATTAGGACCGTCAAATACGCAAACTAGATGCGTGGGGTGAAAATCTTTGATCAATTTCTGAATTGACCGGATAAAACCAAAAAGGGCATGAGTCGATGCTCCTTTATGATTTGTCATTTTTCGAATAGCAAAATAGGCTCTAAATAAATAGTTTGCCGCATCTACAACGAATATTCTATTTAAGTCTGTCTTGTGAGTCATAGTAGTAAAGGAGAGAATTGTGTAGTTTTCCTTGTAGCTTGATTCCGAGCAGTGCGCTTTCAGCCTCTTCTATCCATAATGAGAGCTTGTTTGAAACAAGATCTTGAAGAGGGGAATGTTTATAATTAAATTTAACGACTTGGTAAGGTCCGCTATCTAAATTGGCAATTTTTACAAGATCGGTTAAGGCATCTAAATAGTAGGCGTTGCCATTATCTACATATCCATTTTTTTCAGAAGTTGGGCCTGTATAGACTTGGGCGCCGTAAGTATGTTTTAACATATCTGCTGTAAGGCCTTTATCCGTACGTGACTTTGCAACTAGATCGACAAATTGTCCATAACCTTCCTGAACAATGGTAATCAGGTCATTATATGAGGCAGTCCCTTCAGGAGATTTTGTAAATGTCGGATATTTTTCCTTGTAGAGTCCTTCTGCAATGGTTACAGAATCAATTCCATGAGTCTGCATGAATTGCCAGAAATTGAAGCCAAGGCCCCATTTTGCTCCCACTGAACCAACAATAGAGGAAGGGCTTGCGTAAATTTTATCGGCTGAGCAGGCAATCATATAGCCACCCGAAGCACAAAGGCCAGGGGTATATGCATAGACAGGAACTTTATAGACGGTTTTATAGTGCATCACAGCTTGGTAAATTAGATCGCTATCAATAGCGCCGCCGCCCGGAGAATCAATATAAAGGAGGACTGCTTTTATACGGTCTTTTTTCATAACCCCTTTTCGAGAGACTCTGAGAAAGCTTTCCACGCTACTTCCGTTTAAATGCATTTCACCAATAATTCCAGTGATATCGAGTTGCAAGATTACAGGAGATGTTTCGGGTAGAATGATAGTTTCCCCATTTGCATCAGGTAGAATTTGCATCTCAATGAATTCGTCTTCTGTCCTGTATGGGGAAGAAAAAATGCCAGCTAGAAGAGCAAAGAGGACAAATGCAATGATCACACCTAATACTGCTAGAAAGGTGTTAAAGAAGGATCTGACAGCGGAAACAAAGATAGATTCTCTTACAAATTGCATAACACAGCCCTTTTATTGAAGATAAAAAATAAAGTTAACCCTTTTCGGGATTGGTTTTCAAGGTGAAAAATAGTTCGAGAAAAACACAGAGTCCAAGAGCAACGAAGAGAAAAAAGAGGATAAAAGTGAAATGAATGTTGAGTGCCAGGAAGAAAAGGACAATAAATTGGAGTGAAGTTGAGGCCTTTCCCCACCATAAAGAGCGATAATTGTAGGTTTTCCACTCATTTTTAATTAAAAGATAGAGGGAAAAGACAAATAGGACCATGTCTCTTGAGAGCATTGCAACCACTTCCCAGCCATTTAATGTCCTTTCATAAAATAGAACAGAGAGGACAAAAAGGACAAAAAACTTGTCCATGAGAGGGTCCAAAATTGCTCCTAGCCTTGAGGTATACTTGTACCTTCTAGCAAGATAGCCATCGATGCAATCGGTCAATACAGCTGCTAAAATGACTCCAGCCCGAACATCGATCCGATTGATCAGAAAAAGAAAGGCCAAAGGGCCTCGCACCAAGGACAAAACATTTGATAATGTAAACACTCCACCCTTATAACAAATTGTATGAATTTTCACCAGAGAATGGTAGAGGGTTAGTCGGGGGTGTTGGTTTCGGAGGCTTTTATGGCTCTATTCTTGTAGAATCGGTAGATAAAAAAGGAGGCGACTCCTAGAGCGAATAGGCTGAATAGGACGATGTTAAAGTGTTTGAGGTGGGAGAGGACTGAGTCGAAATTTTGGCCGAGTTTGTAGATTGTGAAGAAGAAGATGGATGACCAGATGGTGCAGGCGAGGGCGTCAAAGAGGGCAAATTTGCGAAAGGGGACTTTGGAGGCGCCGGAGGACATGAAGAAGGCATTTCTGACGCCAAAGGGGATAAATCTGCATATAAAGAAGGCGAGGAAGCCGAATTTTTTGTAGAAAGCGGCAATTTTTACCGCTTTTTCAGGTTTAACGAATCTTCCAAAGCATCTCCCTAAACTGTAGGAGATCCAGGCAGAGAAAATGCAGCCAAGAGTAAATAGTGTAAAGAGAAGGTAGGCCTTATCAGGGAGGTAATTTGCTGCTAGCAGAGCTGTGAGTGTGATTAAAATATCGATGCTGATTGGGAAGTTAAGTCCAGCTAGAAGAGTGAGTGAAAAAATAATCCATGGCGTAAAGCTGCCCCATTTATCTACTAAACTTGTAGGATCAAGCGTCATCATTTAAGCTCCTTGGGTTGCTGGTTCGGTCCTTTTTATTGGAGCTGATTCAGGTGGTGAATCTGGAGATAGCTCGGCAAATTGGAAGCCGAGTGATCTAACAGCCCACATCCAAGCTCCAAAAACTAGAGCCAAAATAACTGCTACAAATGGGGTGCTCATAGCAATTGTTCCAAAGAACATGAGGAGTGATTGGTGAAAGACGGAGCCTCCTGATTTTCCAAGTCTTGAGCCGACACCGTCAATTGCCGCCTTCCCTTTTAGCTTGCTTTCGGGGCTAAGGGGTATAAAGGCAATCTCTTTTGTTATGTCAAAAAAAGTAAATTTACTCGCCCGTGATAAGGTGTTTTGTATAGCTCCTAAAAATACACAGAGAGCAAGAGGTGTGCACCCAAAAAAGAGTCCGGCTGATTGGATAAAATGATGATCCTTCCAAAAAAGAGTTGTGAAAAAAAGCATTCCAGAGATAAAAAGTATAATTGGAGTTAGATAGGCTCCTGTAGCCCAGCCGAATCTTCTAATCACTTGTCCGCAAAAAAAGAAGCCAAAAATTGCTGAAGTAACCCCAATATATATGAGTACTTTATCCATATATATGTTGTAGTCAGCAGGATAGGGGCAAAGCTGGAGTACTTGATCTTTCCAGATAACTTCAACAAGGTTTAAAGAGAGGTTGTAGGCAAGAACAAGGATGGCAATGCAAATTAAATATTTTGATTTTGCAAGATAGGCGAAATTCTTTCTCATTCCCATTTTGATAGGGTTAGGCTTTGAATTGCCCCTTTGGGAATTTTTCATTGAGGAAGCTTCGCCCAGAGAATCTCCCGCTTGAGAATCGCTCATTGGGTGACTTTCGACAATTTCTTTTTGAAATGTTGTGTGAGTCAGCCATCTATAGAGGATAAGTATTACAAATCCAATTATAACAATAACGGAAGTGATCGACATTAGACTTTGACCCCAACGGTCTGTAGCAAAAAAGATTTTTGAATATAAATATTCACTTGAAAGTAAAATACCAATAAAACCAGCGCAAATGGTAGCTAAATTGGCTCCAACGCCTAAAATAGAATAAAATCGTTTGGCCTCTTTTACCGAAGTGACTTCGTTTGCAAATCCCCAAAATAGGACATGCATAATTAGGGTGCCCCAAAGCTCACTCATTACATAAAATAGAGAGTAGGTCCAATTTCTAAATATAGCTACTAGCCCTTGCATACCAACGGGAAGATATTTTTGAAATTTATCGGCAAGTAGATGAGGATGGAGGTGATTCTGTAGTGGATATAAAATAAAGCCAAAGATAAAAAAGAAAGCAATAAAACTAGACATCATGATATAAAAAACTTTTTCACGATTGTATTTATTTGATAGTCTAGTAAAAATTAGAGTACTAAGAAAAGCCATAGGGAGGATGAGCCACACTTTAATGTATGGAATTACCATGGCTCCAGATTGGGGAGCAGTAATTAAAAGAGAATCTTTAGCAGCTCTTAAAAGACTGTAATTGAAAACGATAAGAGAGTAAATAAGAAACATAGGAAGAAATTTTTTAATTTCAATTCTATGAATAGGCCAAAACAATCGACGCAACCAACCAAATTCTGGACCGGTTGTGGCTGTGGCTTTCATATAGAGGTGTCCTCAAAGATAATAAGAATGGAAACAGGAGAAAGTTTGAGCATCATTAAAATGGTGTGCAACCCTTGTTTAAGAAAATTTAATCCCCTTATAGTCCTTATTATTCCTGATTTGGCCTTATTTTACAATGCTCTTTGTGAGAGGCTCTAAGGCTGGGAGAGTTCCTAATTCAATAAATTCTAAAGTGGCCCCACCGCCGGTAGATATGCAAGTAATTTTTTGATCTAAACCTAGGGTATGAATAGCTGCAGCCGAATCGCCCCCTCCTATTATAGTCATAGTTTTTCTAGCGGCAATCATCTCAGCAACTTTATAGGTCCCTTCTTGGAAAGGTTTTAATTCATAGACGCCGACAGGGCCATTCCAGAAAATAGTGTTTGCTTGATCTAAGATAGTTTTCCACGCAGTTGTTGTCTGTTTACCAATATCTGCCCCAATCCATCCATCTGGAACACCATCATCTATTGATACTGTTATTGTCTCGCTTGTCTCAGATAAGCTTTGCGTGCAAACAATATCAAGGGGAAGATGAAAATCGATCCCTTTTTTTTCAGCTCTGCGAATAATTTTCTGAGCAATATCGAGGTGGTTTTCATCAATTAGTGAATTGCCAATTTTTTTGCCCATAGCTTTAAGAAAAGTAAAAGCCATCCCGCCGCCGATAAGGAGGCCGTCTACTTTTTCTAGAAGCGACTCTACTATCCCAATTTTGCTCGATATTTTGCTTCCGCCAATAATTGCATAAAACGGTTTTTTAGCTTGAGTGAGGAGGTTTGTCAAAATTGTCACCTCTTTTTCAACAAGGAATCCACAGCAGGAATCATTGTATTTGGGAACTATTGTATATGTCGATGCATGCTTTCTATGGGCTGTTGCAAAGGCATCGTTGACATAAACGTCACCAAGTCTTGCCAGTTTTTCTGCAAATAGTGGGTCTTTGCTTGGGTTCTCTTCACCTACATGGAAGCGTAAATTTTCTAGTAAGAGGATCTGCCCAGGAGCTAGTTTGGCTACCATTTTTTCGACAACTTCGCCAATACAATCAGGGGCAAAGGCAACATCTTGACCTAAGAGCTCGCTCATTCTTTTAGCTATAGGTGCAAGCGAATATTCGGGCATTCTTTTTCCATCAGGCCTTCCTAAATGGCTCATAACAATTGCTGAGCCACCCCTTTCGAGAATAAATTTAATCGTGTTTAAAGAGGCTTTAATCCTCCCGTCATCAACGATCTCTCCCTTGGAATTTAGGGGAACATTGAAATCAGCCCTGATGAGGATCCGTTTTCCTTTAATGGGGATTTCGCGAAGAGTTCTTAGGCGTACAGTCACATTCGATCCTTGATAATAATTACGTTTCCAACACTCTTTTCTTCTAGCTCATTTGCGTGGACAATGAGGCCTTTAAAATAGAGAGAGGATGAACTTCCACCGCACAAATTGATTGCATCCCTGCAACCTTGAGATAGCATAAATTCAGCTAATTCTACAATGGTCATCCCACTTCCTTTGACTAGAACAAAGATAAGATGCCCATCTTCCTTAATTCCCATGGCAGTTCTTGGAAAACGATTTTGTAAGAAATCTAATCGGACCGATTCTTCATTAAAATCTGGGATAGAGCCATCGATGATGAGAACAGGAGTTGTCCCTAAAATATAGTTCATTGATTCCCAGGTAGCTTGATTTTCTGGATGAAAAACAGGGATAAGAGCCCCCGTTTCAGGATCAGTATCAAGTCTATCGATTAGAAAGGGAGACCATCCTAGAGCGCCACGTGAGCGGTCTGTTCCAGAAAGTGCAACATGATCCATTCGAAAAATTCCTGAAGGCGCTCCATCTGCCTTATAAAAGCCGCCATTGAGAGCAGCAAGTGCTTCATAACGTTCTGCAACAACACTCGTTTTTTCTCGAGCATCACAATTTACAAGAGTGAGTTCTGCCTCTTCCAGATTGACTTCTAAAATATGGACAGGAGAAGTCTCATTATAGATATATTCATAAGTGGCAGGATCAGCAAAAATTAAAATGGGAAGTAGAGCGAGTAATAATTTCATGGTAGTTCCTTACATTTTGGATAATGTTTTAATTCCTAGAATAGATAAGCCCTCTTCAATTATGTCTGCAGTCTGATCACAAAGAAGTAAGCGGCTTAGCTCTTCTTCAGACCCTTCGACTCGGCAATCACGGAAGAAAGAGTGAAATTTTTCTGCTAGCTGATAGAGGTAGTCTGTGAGTCTATTTGGAAGGAGTTCATCTTCCATGCTTTTAAGAGATTCTCCAAAGCGTCTGATTTGGAGGGCAAGTGCAAACTCAGTTGGATGGGAGAGGGTGATTTTTTTGAGTGAGGGGCGTTCTGTAAGCTTCCGTTTAATGCTTTGGATGCGGACAAAGGCGTAGAGGATAAAAGCTACAGTGTTCCCTTCAAATTTTAGCATCCGTTCAAAGCTGAAGGTGTAGTCTTTAATCCTGTTGCAAGAGAGGTCTGCATATTTTACTGCACCGATTCCTAAGATTTTTGCAGATTCTTCTAAATTCTCGACATCGCGATCACATAAGAGTTTTTTTGCTGCTAGAATCGATTCATCGAGTAATTCGGAGAGTCGTACTGTTTCACCTTCTCGTGTCTTAAATTTTGTCCCTTCGGGAGAGAGGACAAGACCAAAGGGGACGTGATCAAATTGAGTTTTTGCAGGATCGATAAGACCTGCTTTTAAAGCTGCCGCATAGACCATTTTAAAATGCATCGATTGACCAATATCGGTTACAATAATAATCCGATCAGCTTTATCGTGGGTGACTCTGAATTTAAAGCCTGCAAGGTCGGTCGTTGCATAATTGTATCCGCCATCACTTTTTTGAATAATTAGGGGGAGGGGATCTCCCTCCTTATTAGTAAAGCCTTCGAGAAAGACGCATTTTGCACCATTGTCAATCTTTACGAGACCCGTCTTTTCAAAAGTATCAACCACCTCTTTCAAATAGGGGTTGTAAAATGATTCACCACGCTCGTTTAGATGGACATCGAGAAGATTATAAATTTCTTGAAACGCCCTCCTTGAAATATCGCAAATATGGGTCCAGGCGCTAATTGAATCTAAGTTGCCACCTTGCAATTTCACCACTTCTTCTTGAGCGCTCTTTTTAAAAATAGGGGACTCGTCGAACTTTTGCTTAGAATCTTTGTACCACTGCATCAAATCTTCTATATGTGTATCACTCTTGTTATTTAAAACTTCGGGCTGATACATCTTTAAATAAGTAATGAGCATTCCAAATTGTGTTCCCCAATCGCCAACATGATTAAGGCGAAGGACATCGTGACCTAAAAATTCAAACAACCTGGCTAAACTATCGCCAATGATTGTAGAGCGTAAATGGCCTACATGCATCGCTTTTGCAATATTTGGTGAAGAAAACTCACATATTATTTTTTCTTTTCTAGTAGGGAGGGGAACTCCCAGCCGTTTATCATCAAGAATTTTTTCTAAATCTTTTTCTAAGAAAGTATGACAGATCTGAATATTGATGAATCCGGGACCTGCGATCTCCATTTTCTCAATCAGTTTATTAGGATCATCTATGTGATCCATCATCATTTTTGCAACATCTCTCGGGTTTTTTCCAAGATTTTTCGCAAATTTTAGAGCGCTATTGCACTGGTAATCACCAAAAGATTCTTTTGTACTCTGAGTGATCTCAACGGGGTCCTCAAGGCCAAAGGCATCTTTTGTTGCTTTTAGAAAAAGTATTTCTAGCTGTGTGGAAAGATTTTGCATCATAATGTAAAAACAATTTTAGAAAAAATAAGTATACTCAATAGTTTCAATTTAAGCAATAACAGCAAGTTTATTACTTTTAAAAAAAAATATTTCACCACAGAGAGCACAGAGGACACGGAGGCGCTACGCGCAAAAAATTTGTTGTTTTTTCTCTGTGTCCTCTGTGCTCTCTGTGGTAAAAAAAGTTTTTCTTCCTGTTAAAAATTGTTTTGATAAGTGGTTTAGAATCTTTATTATTGTCATTAATAATGGGGATGCTGTAATCTGTCTACCCAAGAGGAGCGTTGAGAAATGACAAAGTTGGCTGTTTCAGATGGTGTAATCTCCGAGATGGAGGGGTTCTTAAAGAAGAACCGTAAAGCGGATTTAATTTCGACATATCTGTTTTTTCTAGAGAAAAAACATCGTCTTGATCCTGTAGTGTTCATGCGCGAAAAAAAGATTTATCAAAGTAAAGATGATCTAATTCGCATTTTGGAGAGTCAAGGGAAGCTTTGGCGTGAAACTGAGATCAAAATCCAAATGGGCAAGCCGAGTGTCAACGAAGCGACCAAAAAAATTTATATCTGTCCGTTCACAGGTAAAGTTTTTGGGGACAACACCCATCCTAACCCTCAAGACTCTATTTATGAGTGGGTTATGAAGTGTCCTGAAAACACTGAGAGAAAAGATGGGATGCGTGTAAAGAAATTTTACATTTCTGAAGATCTCGAAGTAATAAGAAGTTACATTAAAGAGCAAAAAGAGCCCATCAAGAAAATAGTTTATACATCGGTCATTACAGGTAAACTTTTTCATAGCAGAAATGGTGTAATTGAAGATTTTATTGTGAATCAAATCCGCCCTATTCCTATGAAGGATGTGCCTACACAGAACAGGTTCGAAATTCAAGAGAATTTCTTAGCGTTCATTCAGATGCATCTTGAAGAGAGTAAAATTGCAGCTTTTGTTGAAGCTCTTTCTCAATATGAGCCTTTTGCAAAACATGTGCAAAGATGGATGGAAGAGAGCTCAGATGAAGAGACGTCCGAAGAGGAAGCGGCCGAATAATTAACTCTGTAATACTATCATCAGAAGAGAAGACAAAAGAGGTAGCAAAAGAGTTTGCAGCAACCTTATCTCCTGGTGATGTGGTCTGTTTAATTGGTGACTTAGGTGCTGGAAAAACGACATTTGTTAAAGGATTAGCTAGTTACTTTGGTATTTCTGAAGAGATTGTTTTAAGTCCTACATTCAACTACTTAAATCAGTATGAAAATATAGCCCATTTTGATCTCTACCGATTGCAAGGTGAAGAGCAGTTTCTCTCTATGGGTTTTGATGAATATTTTGCCCCCCCCTTTATAGCTTGTGTCGAGTGGCCAAATATTTTAGAAAAAGCGCTTCCTTGTTCAAGCTACTGGATCACACTAAAACATCATCCAGAAGGAAGAGAAATTGCAATTGAAAAAAGGACTAAAATATAGTGGCGAAATTACAAAAAGAGACATTTATCTGTTTAGACTGTGAAGCAACCGGTCTAAATATTGAAGCAGAAGAGATTGTCGAAATCGCTGTCGTAAAATTTAATTTTGATGAAATATTAGATCAATATGAAACTTTAGTAGATCCTTGTAGAATAATCCCCCTGGAGTCTGTGGCAGTTCATCATATTACAGATGAAATGGTAAAAGGTAAGCCAAAGATTGAGCATGTTCTCCCAAAAATATTTGAGATGATAGGTGATTATCCTATTATGGGACACAACATCGCATTTGATCTAACACTTATTGCATCGTCTGCAAAAAAACGGAATATCGCTTGTCCGATCAATATGCAAAACTCGATCGATACAGTTCGTTTAGCAAGACTTTACGGAGAGAGTGCCTCAAATAAACTTGAAGATTTAAGAAAGCACTTCAACATTCCTGATGAGGGCGCTCACCGTGCCATGAACGACGTTGTTGTAAATATTAAAGTCTTTAAGTATCTTTCAAAAGATTTTAAATCGAAAGATGATATCATGAAACGTCTTAGAGAGCCCATTTTGATGAAAATGATGCCCCTTGGAAAGCATAAAGGGAAGCCATTTAAAGAGCTTCCTATTGATTATCTCCATTGGGCAATTCACCAAGACTTTGACAAAGATCTCCTTTTCAGCCTTCAAGACGAAAAGCGGAAGCGTCATAAGAAAAAACCGTTCTTAGATAGCTGTAATCCTTTTGCTGACCTCTAGTCTTCAAGGGCAAACGGTGGTGTAGGAATATAAAAAGTTAGAGCTCTTTTTCTTGGATTGCCATGTGTGGCACGGGTTACTTTGTCGATCAAATCATCAAGAGAGTCCCTTCCGCCTATTTTTGCTATTCTACTTACTTGCTCTTTTATCCTTGGATTGATTGGTTGGTATAAAATAGAGGCATGTTGATATCTGCCTAGGTTTTCCATATATAGTCCTTTTATAATAGCGTTTTGTAGGGAGCATGGGGGATTTCCTGGACAAATCTTGGGACAGCATAGCCAGGCAGAAATTTGCGAAGTTCATCGATGAGAAAGCTCCCCTGTTCTTTTGATAGGTAAAAGTGTGAAGTCCCAATGACAGGATCAAGTCTATGAAGATAGTAAGGGAGTATGCCATTAGATGAGAGTCCGAGAAATAAATCTTTTAGCGTTTGTAAATCATCATTGATTCCCTTCAATAGGACAGTTTGCAGCAAAATGGGGATACCTAGAGATTGAACCTGTTTCAATGAGGAGAGAATGTCTGCATCAAACTCGTCAAAATGGTTGGCATGGATGATAAATACAATCTGCTTAAGCGAATTTTTTAAAATTTCAAGAAAGCGAAGAGAGATTCTTTCAGGAATGCCGATTGGGAACCTCGTGTGAAACCTAATGATCTGAAGATGAGGGATAGCGCTAAGCGATTCGAGTAGGTTCTCAAGCATCATGTCAGAAAGGCTAAGTGGATCGCCACCGCTTAATATTACCTCGTGAATAGAGGGGTCATTTTTAATATATTCAATCTCTTTAGCAAAAAAACCTCCCCCTTCCGGATAAGAAAAGTTTTGCCTAAAGCAATACCTGCAGTGCATTGCACATGCGCCAGTAGTGATTAAAAGAAGCCTTCCATCATATTTATGGAGGATCTTCCCCTCTTTCTTAAATGAAGAGTCACATGTCGGATCTGCTACAAATCCCTGGCCCCCAATAAGTTCATCTTTTAGCGGCAAGAACTGCCTAGCAAGCGGCCCATTCAAATTATTTTTGTCTATTTTAATTGCGATTCTTTTAGGAAGTAGAAATGGAAACGACGGCCTCTCTAAAAGCCTTCCCCGATTCTCCTCATCAAGCTCCAAAAAATCGGCCGCATCACTAATTTTTGAAAAGCTCTCCCTCTGTACCCTGCGCCACAACTCTAATTCCATGGCCAAAGATTATATACTAGTCAAGCCTTCAAAGACTATTGATTTTCTTCCTCAGGAGCCAACTTTTCAGCTATATCGCCTGCGCCTAGAGAAAGAAATTGTAGGGCAATGCCTGAATAAAATGTAATCTCGAAGGCTAAAAGGCTACCTGCTATTACAAATGCAAAAGAAGAGAACATTATAATCATGCCTATTAAAGTGATGGTCTGTGTAGTGTCGTAAATTTCCGATTTATGATCTTTAATCCACGTAACAATTTTTTGACCCGTAGTAGTCTTTATTTCACCATTCCAATCATCTTCCGTTGAGAACGGTATATAATTATAATTTTCTCTAACATGTGTAACATCTGTTGAAGCTGAAAATGACATGATCTCTCCTTAGTAATTTGCAATAATTATAACATCTCATTGTCTAATTACCAAATTAATAATTAGATCTATCAGTTCTGTAAGGGCCCTCATTACTTTCTTGTCAATTTGTACCAATTTTGGTACATTAGGTTGCTAATAATAGTGAGATTGACTTGAAGGATATCCCGCCAGCAAAGATTATAGGTGTCAGATTTTGGCAGAATGAAAGAGAGAAAGAACCTGTTCGTGAGTGGCTTAAATCGCTTTCAAAAGAGGCGCGAAGAATCATTGGCGAAGATGTAAAAACTATTCAAATTGGTTGGCCTCTGGGTATGCCTCTTGTTCGCAGTTTAGGAAAAGGTCTTTGGGAAATTCGATCTTCTTTTTCTGATGGTATTGCACGTATTATCTTTAAAATGGTTGACGGAGAAATGATTTTATTGCATGGATTTATTAAAAAAAGCCAAAAAACACTAACGCAAGATTTGGAGATTGCTCTAAAAAGAGCAAAAACCTTGGAGTGAAGTAGATATGAAAAACAAAAAAAATATTGGATCTTCTTTTGATACATTTCTTAAAGAGGAGGGACTTCTTGAGCAAGTAGAATCTATTGCTGCAAAACGGGTTTTTGTTTTTCAACTCGAGATGGAAATGCAAAAACAAAAAATTGATAAAGCAGAACTTGCAGATCGTATGGAAACTAGCCGTTCGGCTGTAGAACGTGCATTAGATCCTGAATTTCCATCCACATTAAAAACTTTTGTGAAAGTTGCAAGGGCGCTGGGTAAGCATATAAAAATTAGCTTAGTATAGCTTAAACAAGGGCGGGTTCTTCGGTGTAGGTCCGTTCGATGTGGGCGCCTAGGGAGGAGAGCTTTTCTTCGAGGGATTCGTAGCCACGGTCGAGGTAGTGGAGATTGGAGAGGGTTGATTCGCCTTCGCTGATGAGGGCTGCCATTACGTAGGCAAAGCCGGCGCGGAGGTCGGGGACTGCGACTGCTTTAGCCTTTAGAGGCGTTGGGCCTTTGACGACTACGGAGTGGGCAAAGTTTTGTGCTGCAAAACGGCAGAGTCTGCCACCAAGGCATTGGGTAAAGCATTCAATGTCAGCGCCCATCTCTTTGATAGTTTGAGTGTAGCCAAATCTGTTTTCATAAACAGTTTCGTGAATGATTGATGTCCCCTCTGCTTGTGTGAGAAGAACTACAAAGGGTTGTTGCCAATCGGTCATAAAGCCTGGATGGACATCGGTTTCGATATGGATGCCACCTTTTAGTGGACCTGCATAATAGAATTCAATTCCTTGTTCAAAGACTTTAAAACCGCCGCCAATCTCTCTAAGTTTGTTTAGAAAGGTGATCATATTTTCTTGGCGAGCCCCTTCTACAAAGACTTTCCCTTTTGTCGCTATAGCTGCCATTCCAATTGAAGCAGCTTCGATTCGGTCAGAAATAACAGTATGTTCTACTTCATAGAAATTTTTTGTCTCATGAATGCAGATGGTTCGATTGACATCGACATAGATGTTGACGCCGAGTTTCTGTAAAAATAGGATGAGATCCATGATCTCGCATTCAATAGCAGCATTTTTTATTACAGTCGTCCCTTTTGCTCTGCACGCTGCTAAAATACAGTTTTCGGTTGCTCCAACAGATGGATAAGGGAGTTCTAGGATGCATCCTTGTAATCCCTTATGCGCGTGTGCAAAATAGGCACCATCTTTTTTCATATCTCTATATTCGACTTCAGCTCCAAGTTTACGGAGTGCATCGATGTGAAAAGTGATTGGCCTTTTTCCTATATTGCAGCCGCCTACTGTGGGAACAACAATATCCTCTTCGGTCCTTCCTAAAAGGGCGCCAATCATCAAGATTGGAATTCTATTCGAGCCGGAAAAGCGTTGAGGAATATAAGTAGTCTTTAATTCTTTAGTAATGATTTGGAGGGTTTTTTCAGTTCTATCCCATTCAATGTGAGCGCCAATCTCTTTGCAAAGTTCAACAGTTACTTCAACTTCAGTAATATTTGGAACGTTATGAAATGTACACCGTTTATCAGAAATGAGTGATGCAACAAGCATCTTTGTGATTGCATTCTTCGCGCCCGAAGCCTTCACCGTCCCCTTAAGAGGAACGCCACCAACAATTTTAAGTATTTCCATAATGTTATTGTATGAAAAATTTCAATTATATAGACAGAGAAAAACGATGAGAGAACAGAATGGAAAAAGGTCTTGTTTTACAAAAAAATGACTTAAATACTTTAAACAAGCTTATAGAAGTACTTCAACTGTCATAGCAAACATAGCAATAGGCACAACCCACCAGGTTATTAAAAAAGCCTCTCTCAAAATATTTTTATAAGATGTTAAATCTGTAATATCAGAATTTCTAAGAGACCAAGAAGCTACAGCTAACCATATTGGTAGGATTGCTAAAATCATTAAAGCTAATTCTACTATAACAGTCGTAGATAATGCCGCCGCAACTGTCATTCCAAAGGCTAGACCTCCAGCTAAAAAAGGTGTTGTCTCTTTGATAAAATCTACGGGCCTGCAACAGATTGAGCTTGTCATAAAAAAACCTTTATTTGAGAAGAGCTTACTTTAATTTTTTCTTTAATGTTTCTTTAAATATTACCATAGCAGATAAAATTTTGCAAATGCAAAGCTCTTTCGCCAGATCTAGATTTCTAAAAAAATTAATTTGAAGTCAAATGACTATAAGCCCTTTTGCCTTATCGAAGGTGAGGGAGATGGAACTCTTATCGGGGTGTTTGGAAAGGAGGTAGAGGGCAAGGTAGCCGAAGGTTTTGCGGGCGTTGATTTCGCAGATGGGTTGTAGGGTGTTATTGTAGACGAAGGCGTCGAAGCCGATGTTGCCGAAAAAGGGGGAGAGGTGGTGAACATGACTTTTGACATAGGCGATTTGCTCTTGGAGAAAGGTGTAGTTTGAGCCAAAGAGTTTTTTTTCATCCCGAGAGGCTAGAGTCTGTTTATATTGGCCCCGTTCGCCTGATATGAGAACGGTTGCGCCGAGGTAGCATAGTATGGTCTCTCTGATTTCCCACTGAGTGCTGAAGTCAAATGATCGATTGACCCATGGTTCAGCAAGGACTGGAAAGGAGAGGTTGGTAGTTCTAAACTTGTGCCCTGTGCCTGAAAATCCGTAAAATGATTTGAAGACATGAGAGTCGGGAACCTCTTTTAGCCATGAATTAAGGTCATCTGAATTGTGTAAAATGCGTGATTTAGGGAGGGGGGAGAGAATGTGGGCAAACTCTTTGGATTGGATTTTTCGGATAATTTCCCATGAGGGAAGCGTGTATGAAAGGTTGTGTTTTTTTGCATACTCACTAATAAGTCTTGAAGGAGCCCAGGAAATTACTGTTTGTCCTGGGGTTGGTTTTTCTGGGAATACAGTATCGCCAGGATTTGCAAAGAGGGTTCCTAGGGATAAAAATTCTTTGTGTATCTTTGAAAATGAGTGTTCTAAATCGACATTGCGATCTTTTTCAAGTTCCCATTCAAAATTTGTATTGAAAATATGATGCATATATTCTCCAAACATAATACTACAAAGAGATATGAGAGTAAAAATCTTTGTCTTAGTTGCAATTCTTTTTGGTGTGACGATTTTTGGTATTATTGGACTACGCTATTTAGAGGTGGATCGGGCAATTGGTAAAAGTACTAGAGAGATTGAGATTTTTGTTAAAAAACTTGATCTTGAGAAGAGAAAGGATGTGCTTGAGTACTTGAATATTTCGATTATTGAAATACAGAATCAAATTCAGGCAATTTTTAATAAAATCAGTGATTTGGAATGGGTTCAAGAACGATTTCTCCCATCAAATTATGACTATTATGAAAATCATTGGAAAGATTCTGCAGTCTTGATGTTAGGTAATGAATGGATCGATTTAATTCAGACTACAGCGGGCGATAAATTAGCCTCTTCAATTATTGTACATCCCCCTTATTTGGATTCATTTTTCTATATTCCAATTAATTCTATTTTGTCTGTTATTCTGACGGTTAATATAAAGGGAGAGATAATTCCATATATTGGGGTTCCTTATTGGACAAATGCCATTTCAAAAGTGAATGGAGCTCCTGAAAAAATTTTTCTACAACAAGGGGTAAAAAAGGAAGATGTACTACTCTTCAGTATCAATGATTTACTGGAGATTGATGCAAGTGAATTAAAAATTAAAAAAGTTAGATGGGAGACAAATCCTTTAGATACAGCGGTAGTAATAAAGCACGAGGATTATGTGATCCTTATGGATCACGTGATTGAATCAATAGCACTTGTTCAACTCGAATTAAAAAAACATAAAGAACTTACGTCAATTTTAACTACGCCCGATCTTCTAGAGAAATGGGCTGTTCAAAAATTGTCAGATGATCCTCGAAACATTGTGAAAGTTGATGGAAAATGTAAGGATCGGCTTTGTTGTGGATGGGAATCTGTATTAAAAGAACAGCCTTGGATGATTGAAGAGGGATGGAATTCTAGATATGAGCAAAATCAGTTAATTTGGAAGGTGGGTGAGCTTTTTGGATCAGGTATTTGGGGTTTTGATCCTTTAGGAAAGAGGGCTCCAAAAGGGATTTGTTGTTTAGTAAAAAAGGATCTTAAGGTGGTTAAACCTTTTTATCCGATGATTGGAATTTTGATGGAGGAAATTGTAGAAAAAGAGATTATCCCTTTTATGTATGATTGCGATCCTGGAGATGAAAGTTGTTGTGTTTCGAAAAATTTTGATATTGTTGCTATCCCTGAAAGAAAAGGGGTTTATTTTACTAAAACAATGGTTTTTAAAAGTATGGATAAGGTGTTTAATACCCCTTTGTATGGTACATTGACATTAGGTGTCAGTATGAATGATATATTACAGCAGCTAGCGCTAGTCATTCCAGGGAGTATTTTATTTGTTAAAGAGACAGGGGAAAAAATCTTTTTTCATCAAGATGGAAAAATTTCAGATGATCAAAATTGGGGTCAGATCGATTTTACTAAATTAGTGAATGAAGAAACCGGGGTGATTAAAAACATTAATGGAAAAGAGTTTTTATTTGTCCATTTTGTCCCTATTACAGAAGGAAAGGGCCAGGTTTTTGTATTAGAGCTTCGGCAAAATGTCTTTGAAATGTTAGGGGATTTAAAAATTAAAGCGTCTGAGCTCATGCATTGGATGTTTTTAGAAAATATCATTTTAGGCTTTTTAGGAATAGTAATTGCGCTAATTGCCCTTAATCACATTTTAAAGAGGGGGATTGCTCCATTGACCCAACTTGCAGTTACAACAAAACTGATTGCACTAGGGCGTTTAGAGAGCGTTCATATTCCTGATCTTTGGATGAAAAGGAAAGATGAGGTGGGCGTTCTTTGTTTGGCATTTGAGCAGATGGTAAGAGAAATGAAAGAGGGGGTAAAAGTACGATCCCTTTTAGATAAGGTTGTGTCAAAAGAGATTGCTAATAAAATTCTTAGAGATGGTGTTAAGCTTGGAGGGGAGTCAAGAGAAGTGACAGTTTTATTTGCTGATATTCGCAACTTTACCCAAATTTCAGAAAATATGAAACCTGTAGATGTTCTTGAAATGCTTAACAGCTGTTTAACAATTCTCTCTCGAGTGATTGATGAACATCAAGGAGTAATTGATAAATATATAGGCGATGAAATTATGGCTATTTTCGGTGCTCCAGTCGATTCACCTAATCCTGGCTTTCAAGCAGTTACTTGTGCAATAACAATGATGGAAGTTCTTAAAGAGTGGAATGAGTCGCGAAAAAATCGGAATATGCTCCCTCTTGAAATAGGCATTAGTATTCATACTGGAAATGTGATTGCGGGAAATATTGGAGCTGAAAATCACCTGAGTTATACTGTTCTTGGCCATAATGTTAATTTAGCCTCTCGGATTGCTGATCATGCCCAAGGAATGGAAATTTTAATCACCGAGGAGACCTTTAGGTCAACCGATGTTTCGGAGAATATCACTGTGGAGCTTACCCCACCTATCTCTTTTAAAGGGATTTCTAAGCCTATCCCTCTTTATAGAGTTTTGATATAATCTTTAGAGATGGAATATATCTATATTTTAGCTGGATGCTTAATAGTGGCGGCTTTACTTTATGTGAGAAGCATTAGAAAGAGTTTTGCCGAGATGTCTGATCGGGCGGCTCTTTTTGCAAAGGGGGCTGATCTTCTGAGAGCTGAAAAGAGAGCTCTTTTGGAAAATTTAGAAGAGGGAGCTCTTACGGTGGATGGGGGCGGGCGGATTTCTTGCGTGAATATCAAGGTATTGAATTTGCTAGGGATAGCCCAAGATAGAATTTTAGGTAAAGAGTATCGAGAGCTTGATAGAGCCTCTGTAAAGGAACTTGCCCTCCCTTCGAAGAAATTGATCGAGCGGGTTTTAAATGAAAAAGAGAGAGCTCACTCTCATGTTGTTGTAAATGAATTGCTTAAGATGCATTTCGAATTGATTGCAATTCCCATTCCTCAAGCGGAAGGGGTAATTCTATTATTGAAAGATTGTTCTAATGAACAAAAAATTTTAGAAGTTGGTAAGGAATTCATAGCCAACGCATCGCACGAACTTAGGACGCCACTCACAATTATTCGAGGATTTGCTGAGACTCTAAAAGACTTGGAAGAAGTTTCTGAGGGGATGTACGAATCAATTTTAGAGAAAATTATCCGAAATTGTGAACGGATGGAGAGCTTAGTAAAAAATTTACTAACACTTGCCGATATAGAAAATAGCGGCCCCCTCTCTCTAGCCCCATGCGACCTTGTGGCTCTATTAGATGAGAGTTGCGGGCAGATAATTGCTATCCATCCCGAAATTCATATCGAACAATTCTATAACGAAGATCAGATTATAATTTTAGGTGAAGAGACCCTTCTCATCCTTGCATTCATTAATATTTTGAAAAACTGTGTTAAGTACTCTCCGAGACCTGCTCAAATTAAAGTGACCATTGATTCAAGAGAGGATGAAGTATATCTTCAAATAGAAGACAAAGGGGTTGGAATACCAGAAGGATCGTGGGAAAGAATTTTTGACCGTTTCTACACAGTCGATAAAACCCACTCGCGCAGACTTGGAGGCGCTGGCATCGGCCTCTCCATCGTTAAAATCATCATGGACAAGCATGACGCAAAAATTTGGGTCACCTCCCAGCCCGGCGTCGGCACTACCTTCCACATCAGTTTCTTAAGAACTTAAGATGTTTCGGTGCTGTAGGAGACTGTAGCGGTGATTCCGGATATAGGATCTTTTTCTGATTCGGTCTGTCTGATTTTTGCGGCCTTTCCGTAGGTAATATATTTCCGTTTTGCTGAGGAGAAGGAATGTTCTTCAAGGAGGGGGACAATCTCTGCTTTGACAAGAGGTTCTCTTTTCCTCTCCTCCTCTTTCTCTTTTGTAAGGATGGCTGTTGTGATTTCTTCACCAAAAAATGCTTTTAGGAGAGGGATAGAGGCTTTGGTAGCGCAGATTACAGTTGGCTCTTTAGTCTCAATTAATACAATAAAATGTCCGATCGGGGGCCAACCTCCGTTGTTTGGGTAGCTTGGAGACCCCTTTAGCATTTTATACCAAATATCGTGGAGGCTTTTACTTGCCAGGATAATTTTTTCAAATTCAAGAGATTCTGTTGCGGAGGGAAGTTTTTTTATAGCTTGGACAATCTCTTTTGCGAGAAGTTTGGGAAGGGCTTTTTTGTCATACTTATAATCAGAAGCAAGATGGGTATTTTGATAGATTTCGAGTAAATAATTAGCAAACACCTCTTCTAAGAAGGGGTCATCCTCTTTTAATAGGGGAGTTAGATTGAATTTTGAGTTATCAGTAATATTTTCTCGAAAAGATTTTTCTCTGTTTTTTTTCACCTTTGGAGGGCTTGGTTTTTTTTCTGTATTATCTTTAGCAGGCTTTGGGAGAGTGCTTGCAAAGTTCTCAAGTCTTGTCTCTTCAGAAGAATTTCTTGCAAGACGGTAGGCGTTGATTAAGCCAGTTGAACCGATCTTAGCAAAAGAGCTCTCTTTGAAGCCTCCAAAAAATGAGGAAATTGTGAGGGCAATTACTAAAATGAGAATGGTTACAAAGGGGAGTATATTCATATTGAATAGGCCTCGCTTCCCTCAGGACGATCAGAGAAAAAGAAGACAAATTGCCGTCTGTTTGTTTCAGAAAATCTTATGCTAAGTGAAAGAAAGAAAGGGAAATTTGGTTCGATGAAAAATTCTTTGATATTCGATAATAGGATTTCGTTCTGTACCATACTTTTGTCTTTAGATAAAATACTTAAAATTAAGTCGTGATTTTGGTCTGCATAGATTGCTCCTGTAGTCTTTCCAGAATAGATGAGCGCTGGGTCAAGTCCGTTTTCAAAATCAAACGTAATCTTAGAGATAGTGCCATCTTCATCCTTTTCTAGCTTAAAAGAGTTCCCCGCTGCGTGAGAAAAAATGTGGAGTAAACGGTTATAAAAGAAGGAGGAATTCAGTGCAGTACTCTTTATTACATCAAGGGACCTTGAAACTCTTATTGTCTGAATGAGTGAAGAAAAGAGGGTAGTAACAATGATAGCCATAAGGCCAAGGGCGATACAGACTTCAATCAAAGTAAGCGGCGCTTTCCGTATTATTTTTGGCATATTCTTTGAAACGTGACCATAAAAAGATCGGGATCATCTAAGGGACTTTTTGAGTTAAGCTTAATCGGTTTTTTAAAAGGGCTGTGTTTTGTCAATAGAGCAAGATTCAAATTATCAATACCATTTCTCTTCGCTTTAAGTCTTTTATCATCCTCATCAACAATTTTATTTAGCAAACCCACAGTAACAAGCTTCACGTGCACCCCACAACCAAATGATTAGTATTCTATAAAGAGCTCTTAAATACTACTAAAAACAAGTGTTTTAACCACTCGTTCGCTCTGCTCACTAGAGAGCACAGAAAGCACTGAAAAAAAATTAAGGAGTCAGTCAATTGATTAGGTTGTTTTATTGCAAGTGCTCAAAAAGTTGAGGTAATTTGAAAAAACAATAATATATAAAGACCATTGTTTGTATTTGCTCGAGCAGTTCTATCTGATATATCTTTGAAAAATAGCGACTGGGTTCTCCCGGACGCTTTTTTCAAGGATTTATCAGGCAGTACGGCTCAAGCAAATAGATGTCATGACTTTTTCTTTGTCTTTTGTCAATTTACCTCAACTTTTTGAGCACTTGCGTTTTATTCTACCTCTCTGTGTTCTCTGTGCCCTCTAGTGAGCAGAGCGAACGAGTGGTTGAAATAATTTTCTTGTTTATTTTAGGGGGTTATGGCGTGAGGGATCGATTCGAAAATGGGAGCTTTTTTAATTTGGTCTTTCCATTTGGACCTTTCTTCTGCGTAGAGGTACATCATGTGAGAGCCAAGGTTTTTGGTAAGGCGGAGGCCTTCTGATTCTAGGAGCTTTTGGGCAATTTTTGCATCTGTTTCGGGGGAGCTTGTGCGCATGCCAAGCTTATAGTAGAAACCGGGGGAGTTTCTTACTGCTTCCTCGAAAATGCGGCCGTCACAACCTTTAGCATAACTATATTCGATTGCTGCTTGTACGAGGGAGCGGCCTATGCCGCTATATTGATTGCCCATGTGGGAATGGAGCGATTCAATTAAAATTTTATTTGGATTTGTAGGGGTTTTTTCTCCGCCATAGGAGTAGAATTTATGAGCTTCTGTTAGTGGATAGGGAAAGTATTCACTGCCATAGGTTCCATCTTCTAAAGTTCTAAACCAATAGAGGGTGATAAATCCGAGCTCCTTTTTTTCCCCATCAATATGAGCAAAAGCTGATAATTTGATTTTCCCAGGACCAGGTATCTTAGGTGGTATGCTCTCAATAGTGATGGCAAGCGGCTTGTTAGTTACTAGATCGAAGAGGGTTGCCCTTCCAATTTCTGTAATCATATCATCTTTCTTATAAAGAATTTATAAGAAGTATGCAGTAGCTATCCTTTAGCCGTCAATATATAGTGAATTAAATTTACATTAGGGGTGCAGAGATCTGCTTCCGGATATCTATATTCATCAAGGGAGTTTGGGTTCGGAGGGGCGAAGGGAGAACCAGGAGAAGAGGAGGGTGAGGAGGAGAAAGAAGCCGAGGCTAAAGATGGGGCCGAGTAGGGAGGGGGCGTCGGGGGATATTATTCCTAGGACGGTAAGGAGGGCGATGATAACGCCGATGCAGGCATCTCCTGCAACTAAGCCTGAGCCTATTAGGACGCCGGCTTGTTCCGATTCGGGCTTATGAAATCTTTTTACAAGGTATCTGACAAGTCCACCGACTACGAGGGGGGTGCTGATTTCGAGGGGGAGGTAGAGGCCGATTGCAAAGGGGAGGATGCGGGTTCGGAGAAGAATTAGGACAAAGCCGAGGACAACACCAAGGAGGACAAGTGTTGTAGGTAATTGATGCTGAATAACTCCTTGTCCAATAACTGCGAGTAAAGAGGCTTGAGGTGCGGGCAATGCGGTGCTTCCAAAGACATAGACGTTATTAAGTAAAATTAGGACAAAACCAATAATTAGTGAGGGGAATAGTAGCCCTATGATTTCAGCAATTTGTTGTTTTCGTGGAGTGGCTCCGAGTAAGAATCCTGTTTTAAGATCTTGAGAAGTAGTCGCTGCAAGACAGATGGCTACTGTAACCACAGCGCCCATAGTGATTGCCATTATTAGATATATACGTTCAGTCCATCCGAGAGCGGCAAAAAGAGATCCTGTAATAAGGAGAGTTGTTAATACCATTCCTGAGGCTGGATTCGATGAGCTTCCGACAAGTCCGACTGTGATTGAAGTGACTGCTACAAAAAAGTAGCCTAAGATGACAAGGAGGACAATAGTAAATAGGTTCATATTTAGCCCTGGAATGAGCCATAATAGGAGGGTTATTCCAACTGAGCCAATGATTAGCCATCGCATTGAGATATCTGTATCTGTACGTAAAAGACTTGTGTCCTTTTCAAAACTAGAAAAGAGTTCTTTGATTCCGATATGGAATGTCCTGCCAATCATCGGAAAGATTCCAATTAAGTTGTAAATTCCGCCAACTGCAACAGTTCCAATGCCGATATACCTTACGTAGGATGCCCAAATTTGAACTGCGTCCATCTCTTGAATAGGGACAGTTCCTGGAAAAACAATCATTCCTGGCGCCGCATAAAGTTTGATCATCGGGATAAATACCCACCAGCCAATCGCTCCACCGGCAAGCATGACAGCTGAAATTTCAAGTCCAATGATATAGCCAACTCCTAAAAGAGAGGGGGATCCTTCTAGCCTGAATTGCGTATCCTCAAAAGGGCCAATAACAAACGTAGCTAAGTCACTCCATAAATGAAAGGCGCCTGTGCATAGTTTGTATACAGCGCCGATCACAATGCCCCAAAGTGCCATAAAAGCATGTTGTAGCTGCTTAGTTCCCGCCTTTAGAATTTCAGCACATGCAGTTCCTTCCGGAAAGGGTAAGACCCCATGCTCTTTAATTATAATATAGCGTCTCATCGGAATCATAAATAGGATGCCGAGAACACCCCCCAAAAAAGATAATATGAAAATTTTTGTGTTTGATATTTGTGCGCCAAGTAAAAAAAGAGCTGGAATTGTAAAAATTATTCCTGCTGCAAGTCCTTCTCCTACAGAGGCAATTGTCTGAACAATGTTATTTTCTAGAATTGATACATCTTTGAAGAAAATTCGTAAAATTGCCATTGAAAGTACAGCTGCTGGGATAGATGCAGAAATTGTCATCCCCACTTTCAGTCCTAGATAGGTGTTACCCACGTTAAAGATAATACCGAGGATAACTCCAAGAACAATTGCTCGCGTAGTGAGCTCAGGCACTTTCTTGCCTGCAGCTATAAAGGGTTGAAACGGTTTAGATGTCTCCATTAATCTCACACTGAGAATGGAGATGTTTTTTAGCAACAAGCTTTTTTAAATTAGGGGGTCAACAGGCTCGGGGGCTTCTTGTTTTGGGTGAGGTTTTTTAGAGATGAAATATTCGAAAAAGATTTCATCTGGGTGGGGGGCTTTGATGAAGCCGGATGATTTTGTTACAGGGATAAGGAGGAGAGTTGCTTGAAGAAGAGTTTTGGAGGAGGGATCTTTTCCAGGAGGTATGCATTCTAATTGCCAGCTCGCAGTATAGTCCCATTTATATGTGTCGCTTAGTCTAATAGTATACAATTTTTCAGGTCTTTCTATATCAACTGAATAAGCCTCAAGAGTTTCAGGATCAATATATAAGGATAGATCTAAGAGTAGATCGCGAAAGGCAACCTCGCCAGTCTCTTGTAATTCCATTTCAATTAAGAGGGTCAATTCTTTCTGATAAATTTTAAAGGGGTAAGAGGCTATTGGAACTAAAGAGAGGGAGATCAGAGCAAGGGCTAGAAAGAGTTCTAAGAGAATGAAGGGACGCTTTTTTATGATCATGTATGAAGCATACGTAAATTAGCCATTGAAGAAAATTACAAAATTGATTATGACTGAGCTATTAAAATAGATTATATATAGTTTTTGGAGAATATGTCATTTTTAGGTAGAGCTAAGTACAATCTTCTTCAGTATAGAAAAAGGGATGATCCGAGTCTAAAAGTAGAAGAATGGCAGGTCCGGGATTATCGCAATTTAAAAGATGAAGAGCTCTTTTGTGGGTTAAAAGGTCTTGGGGTACTTCTTGATGAGGCCGGTTTGCATCAGCTTGCAGAGTCTGGCAAGTCCCCGGAAGAGATTGATTTAGGGCTTACAGGATCAAAAAAAGAGGAGTCCTATCTATATCTATTTGAACTATGGAGAAGGCTCTGTTCTGATGAAAAAAGCATATCAATTTTTTGTGATCAATTGGATGCTTATATAGATGCATATGATCAAGGTGGAGCTTTGCAAGACGAAACACTTTTAATTGAACTCTTTGATATTCTGGATGAAAGTGTCGATGAAGGGCTAAAACCAAAAACAGTTTATAAGCAATTAATTGCCTATCTAGCTCACGATTTGGGGAGCTTTTTCTATAACTACATTTATGATCAGATAGATACAGGTAATGAAATGGGCGCCTCAGAGCTTTTAGAAAATATTTATGAATATGTAGAAGGGAATTTGTGGTTTGAATTTTTGCGAATTAGACTGCTGCGCGGAGCCCCTTCCGAAGATGCTACGGCCATGATGGCTAGATTCTTAGAGAAGTTAAAAGCATCAGCTGAAATTGAACTCTCTTTTGAGCTACTCTATTACTTGATCGAAACAGGACATAAAGAGCTTTTTATCAATACTTATAAAAATGTTCTTAAAGAAATTAAAAATGAGGATCATTTTATTGAAATGCTCGAAATTATCTTTGCTTTCTACAGTCTTAACGACTTAGAAAGAGAAGAAAATCTCATTCGTGAACTTATTCAGGAGAGAAAAAAAATTCCCCTTAAACATAAAATTGGCCCTGAAGATAAAGAGATGCTTGGCCAATTTATCTCTTAGTAGTTATAGATAAGACCGATAGCCCCACTTCTAAAGATGTTACTATTTCTTCCCCAGGCAGTGAACCAACATCCAGCAATAATGCCCAAATTAGCACTAAAATTGTACTCGATGGCCGGGGCAAAGCTAATCTGCTCCGATGATGGTAAGCTATTTGAGGCGAGAAGTTCGGAACTTGTTTGGCCGGGGGTGCCGGAAAATGTGGTTCTATTTACGTGGGTATAGACATTATCAATAGCAAGTGCCCAATTTTGAGTAAGAGTAAATTCAAAGCTAATGATTCCTTCGAATGTATTTCCTGGATCGACTTTTCCATCTGTTCCATATCCACCACCGTAGGCATTAAATCCTTTTACTTTTGTGGGGGTTGCTATTGTGTAAGCTGCGCTATATGTAGTGCTTAAGAAGTGAAGGCCGGTTACGTGATAGACTTTATATAACTCAAGGCTAAAAGTTGTCCCATATGTGCCATTACCTGTTTGGTCAGTGAGCAATTTATTTGGGTCTAATTTTTGATAAGGACCTGTTGGAAAGCTTTCACCTATAGAAAATTCTATGCCTGGAAAATAGGGAATTGCATCGTCGCTTAGCAATTGAAATTCTAGAGCAATAACCAAGTCTCCAAAATTGACTGAACTTTGGTTTGAGATGGTATTATAAAAAAATTGAGGGAAGATGTTGATGTCCATCCAAGGGGTCAAGCCCAAGTAAAAATAGACCTGGGGATTAAAGGAAAAAAAATTGTGATCTGCTGTTGATGGATGCCAATTGCTATTGTAAGTGCCGGTATTTGTTGTAAAATATAGATAGGTCTCAATTTCAAAATGACCATATGGAATGACTGTTGCTTGAGGGACAATTAGTGGTCCTGTCAGCCAAGGTGCAGGTGGCTCCGGATTTGCCGTAGATTTATCATCTCCAAACAGCAGATTTCCAAACAAAAAAATTAGAATAAAAAATTTATAGACCTGCATAAGATTCCCCTCACATTAATTAAAGCTGAGTTTATGATCAAGCTAACTCGTGCAGCTTGCTAGATCGATGAGGGGAAGCTCGGCGAGTTTTTGTTTGAGGCCTGAATTTAGAATGATGCGCATTTTATCGTAGCGTTTTTGAAAGTTCTCCTCTCTTTCGATTGGATATTCTTCTGCGGTTATCTCTTGAATGATTTGGAATAGGCGCTCGGATAAAAGATTGGGTGGAATGGGATGTGATGAAGAGAGTTTTTTTCTTGCGATACTGTAGGCTTGAACAGAGACTGTTAGATAGATAGTGTTTAGCTCTTCCAAGCGCTCGATCTGTTCCAGGAGCCTTTGCGCAGCTGTCGCTCCGTAGCTTACAACATCTTCTGATTCGTTAGCGCTTGTAATATTAAATGGCGAAGTGGGAGAGGCGAGTGCTGCAATTTTTTGTGTTAGACCGTTAGCCGTATATTGGGTAATCATATAACCGGAAGAGAGGCCCGAGCGAGGAACAAGATAGGCTGGGAGACGATTTTTGTTTCTGAATGGATTGAGCATGTATGTAATCTGCCTCTCCATTGTAAAAGCAATTTTTGCATTGGCTATTGCAATTGTATCGGCCATCGATGTGATGCACTCGCCATGAAAGTTTCCCCCTGATAAGACGACCCAGTTTTCCCCTTCAAAAGGGATCATCCGTCCTTTATAGACATCATCTGAAATCTCGTAATCTTTAAAGATGAGGGGATTGTCAGTTACTGCATCTAATTCACTTTCGATCTTAAGTCGTTGGGCAAGGATCATTTCAAGTTTAGGGCCGAGAAGTTGCGGAAGGCATCTGATGCAATAATCGTCCTGAATGCCCATAAAGTCAATAAATGGAGAATCTTTTAAATAACCTGACAAAATTTTTGCAATTTCGGCTTGCCCTGCTTGGTTTCTTACCTCTTGTATGCATCCATTAAAGGCTGCATCAACAGCCCCCACAGCATTAAGAAAAAGTCCTTGCATCGCCAAAATATTTTCAAAGGCATTGATCTCTTTGAGATAGGCAATTGACATCATTGAAATCATAAACGAGGTCCCATTTGTCATGGCAAGCCCCTCTTTAGCTTGTGGAGCAAAAGGGGAAATCTTTGCAAGTTTTAGAGCCTTTTTTGCGCTTATTATATCGTCTTGAAACCATACTGGGACATCATCGCCTCTCATCGCTCTGCCAACTCTTGCTAGAAAAGCTAAATCACCACTAGCGCCAAGTGAACCTGTTTGTGGCACAAAAGGGATGATCTCATGATTGATCATATCAATCAAAGTCATCAGGCTCTCTACTTGAAAACCTGAATGACCCTTTGCAAGCGAGACAGCTCTTGTGACCATGGCCCCTAAAACAACATCTTTAGGTAGAGAGGGGCCAATACCTGCATCATGACTCTCAATAATGTTATTTGAGAGAAGCGCAGCATCATTAGGGCTTACTGGACAGTTCCGTAAATCGGCAAAGCCAGTTGTAAGACCATACACTTTAATATTATTTTCAAGAAGGTGGTTAATAAAGCGTCTTGTCTTATTAAGCCTGATAATAGCAGCCGGCGTGATCGCCATTTTTTTCCGCTCAAATACAATCTTCCGAAAATCTTCTAGAGTAAATGTATGTTCTTTCCCTATGTAGATCAAAGTCCTTTCCCTTTTAATGTAGCCACAACATCTGCTGTTGAAGTATGAGCTATTTGCCCTGCGTCTCCTAATATAAGCTCTTTGATAATAATTTCATCTGGATTCATAACCATCACTGCAAAAGGGATTCCTTTATTATTGCAGAGAGTTAATTGATTTTTCACTCTGACAGTCTCAGAGACATAGAATTCAACATCTATACCTGCTGCTCTGATCTCTTTTGCAACTTCTAATGCCTTTTCAAAACATCCCTCTGCAAGTGTACGGTATCCAACAAATACAGGGGCTGTTGTCTGTTTGCTAAGGTCTAAAACACCTTCAGCTTTCATTACATCAAAAAGGCGTGTTAAGCCAATCGATGCTCCTACCCCTTCAAGTCCCGTCGAGACACCTGAAAATCCATCGACTAGATCAGAGTAGCGGCCGCCACTTGCAATGCTACCATAGACTTCTCGTCCTTCTATAAATGATTCAAAGACAATTCCAGTATAGTAATCTAGTCCCCGTGTGAGTTTTAGATCAAGGAGGATTGTTCCAGGGGTAACTCCCATTGCAATGCACATTCTTTCTACATTTACCAAATGGGTAAACCCAACATCGCCACCTTCAGGAAGGGGAGCAGTAAATTCACTTAGAGGTCCTTGATAACTCATGCTAGCAAGCAATTCTTCTGCGGCTGCTTCACCAAATCCAGGAACAGTCTCTCGTAGCTCTACAATAACCTCTGCACGATTGTCTGGTTTAAGCTTATCGATGATTCGTAGTACATCATTGCATAATGCATCGGGTACACCTGCAGCTCGAATGAACGCCTTAGCAACTGAAATATGGTTGAGATAGACGTGAAAACCTCTGATTCCTATTGATTCAAGGGCTTTAATCATTGTAGCAATTGATTCTGCATCTGCTCTAAAAGTGAGTTTTTTATCTACGATGTCATTATCAGCTTGAAAAAAGGCACGATAACGGCCGGCTTTTGCGTGCTCTCCACGGTATGAGTAATTAATATCCCAGCGTTTGTAAGGAAAGCTAATCTCTCTATAATGATTTGCAATAAATAGGGCCATAGGGACAGTTCGGTCAAATGGAAGGCCGTATTTAGTTAAGCTTCCATCTTGAAGTCTAGATACACCAAAAATCTGTTTATCCAATCCCCCCTTTTTTAGGAGATTTTCAGCATACTCTAAAGGACGAAGGACAATACCTGTGTATCCATAAGAGCGGTAAACTTCTGGAATCGACTGAAGCCATGTTGACATTACTGTCATCTCTTGGGGATTATAATCAGTATAGCCTGAAATGCTAGCTATGGGATCAGAAACGCGATAAACAGATCGATCAAATGGGATTGCTTCAGTTTGTGCGCCTGTATCTGTTAATAGAAGTGGATATGCTCTTGCTGCGACTGCATCGGAACAACTAGACATAGGATTAGTCCTTTTTTATGATGTTTTGATTCCGGTTATCCTAATCAGATCTTTAATTTATATCAATAATTCTTATATAAAATCTTTATATAGTGAATTAAATTTACATTGATAAGTTTACACAGTATGTGCCCTTGGGTTTCATTAGGCATTAGCCGGCGCTGAAGCAGGCCGTGTGTTTTCACACGAGCGATGCAAGCGAATGGAACCCAAGGGATACAGACGCAGTAAAA
>CANJWO010000013.1 GCA_947478685.1 Chlamydiota bacterium
AAGTTTACACAGTATGTGCCCTTGGGTTTCATTAGGCATTAGCCGGCGCTGAAGCAGGCCGTGTGTTTTCACACGAGCGATGCAAGCGAATGGAACCCAAGGGATACAGACGCAGTAAAATTATCTAATAGCAAATTTAATTCGCTATAACACCCTCGGAGCAGTAACACACTAGATTGTAGCTGCTTGAGCAACAATTTTTACGTCAAGATAACTAGATACCATCGTAAGAGCCTTATCAAGATTAGAGAACATCTTATCCTCACCCATTTTTTTTAGGAGGCCGGATCGCTTAAAGACATCATGCAAATGTTTTTGTACGCCGGAAAAGAGGAGGAGGGTTTTATCTCTTTTAGATTTTTCCCATATTTCTTCGAGGAGGCGTACCCCTGTTGCATCGATCATCGGAACGTTGTCTAAGCGCAATATAAGCACTTTAGGTATATAGTGAATACTGGTTAGGGCATATTTAAATTTCTCTACAGCTGCAAAGAAAAATGGACCTTGAATATCAAACACTTCTACACCCTCAGGCAAAGGAGGTAAATTAATCTCTTCACTCTCTTTTTTCAGAAAGCTGCCTTTAGAAGAGGTCGACATATGTTGCATAAATAGGAAAGCTGCTAAAACAACTCCTACCCCAATTCCAGCGATGAGATCGACAAATATTGTTAGAAAAAAGGTGGTCAATAAGATTAAGATATCTTGTTTTGGGCTTAAGAAAAGTTTAGCAAAATGTCTCCATTCGCTCATGTTATAGGCAACAACGGCAATAATTGCCCCAAGAGTTGCCATCGGGATTAGCTTCACAAGCTTTCCAAAAAACATAAGGATAAAGACAAGGGTTAAGACATGAATAAGTGCGGCAATTGGAGTTCTCCCCCCATTTCTGATGTTTGCTGCCGTTCTTGCAATCGCTCCTGTAGCAGGGATCCCTCCAAATAGTGCTGAAAAAATATTACCTATTCCTTGACCTATCAACTCCATATCTGAAATATGCCTCTTTCCGGTCATTCCATCGGCAACAACTGCTGAAAGAAGGGACTCCATCCCTGCAAGAATAGCAATTGCTAATGCAGGAGAGACGAGCTGCATAATTTTTTCCCAGCCCAAATTTAGCGGCATCCGAAAAGTTGGAAACGTACTAGGAATATCACCAAATCGATCGCCTATCGTCTCAACTGGAATATTTAAAACATAGACTAGGAGGGTCGAAAGGAAAATAGCGATCAAAGCACCTGGTATTCTTCCGGGTATTCTTTTTGAAACCTTAGGCCAAAGCATTACAATTCCAACCCCTAATATTGAAATTAATAGAGCGTAAATGCTCGTGCTACTAATGTTTTTAAAATAGACAATCCATCTCTCTACGAAATCGACTGGAAATCTAGCTAGTTGCAAGCCCAGCATATCCCTTACCTGCCCCGTGAATAGAACAACCGCCAGCCCACTTGTGAAGCCAATTACTACCGGATAAGGTACGAATTTGATCATGGCGCCAAAACGCATTAAGCCCATAGCAATTAAAATTAGCCCCCCCATAATCGTAGAGATCACAAGACCTTCATATCCATGAAGTTGCACAATTGAGTAGACTAGTACAACAAAAGCGCCTGTAGGGCCTGAGACTTGAACTCTTGATCCTCCAAAAAGGGCAATTAGAAATCCCGCTACAATTGCTGTATAAAGTCCTTGTTCAGGCCTTACACCCGACGCAATTGCAAATGCAATAGACATAGGAAGGGCTAAAATCCCAACAATTAGGCCCGACATTAAATCTTTTGAAAAATCGGCAAACGAATATCCCTCTTCTTTTAGAAGAAGATAGAGCTTAGGCCTTAAAGGGCGATTCATAGAGGACTCGGATTAAATAGATACCAATGATAGTATTCCAAGAAGGAGATGAAGTCAAAAAAAAAGGAACGGATGCGAAAAGGGCATAACGCACCCATTCCTTACCTTCATTTAAAAAACGAAGGGACTAATAGTTAAATTATAATTGTCTGCATAATTAATTAGTACTTAAAAGCATGTTTAATGAAGAAATATGATGTACGAAATGCTTTATTTCCTCGTAGTGGGGCTCTTTGCAGGCCTAATAGGTGGGCTTTTAGGAGTAGGTGGAGGATTTATCTTCATACCTGCCCAGCTCCTTATATATAACTATTTTGAAATCCCCAGGGAGCTACAGATTAAACTAGCCATTGCGACCTCTCTTGCTGCAGTAGTATTCAATGTTGCGGCCTCAAGCTATGTTCATCACACAAATAACGCGATCTATTTTCCGATTATCAAGAAAATCATAGTAGGAATTATTTTAGGATCGGTTTTAGGAGCATTTGCAGCTGAAATCATCTCCTCGAGCTACTTGGAGATCCTCTTTGGAATGTTTGAATGCCTCTTTGGAGTCTATTTTATCTTTTCACCAAACCTTGCAAGCACATCCCCCTTTAATAATCTTAACTTTCTAATAATGAATATGTTAGTGATTTGCACTAGCGCTCTTTCAATCATTTTGGGGGTTGGTGGTGGTATTTTCTTGATTCCCCTTCTCACCCTCCTTCATTTACCCCTAAGACAGGCTATAGGGTCCTCGTCTCTCGCAACTCTAATGGTGGCACTGATTGGCGCGCTTATTATGATTGTGCCTACTTTAGAAAGCTGCACTACCCCCTTCGCGCTCGGATATCTATATCTCCCCGCTTTTATCCCCCTCTCCATGGGAGCGATCATAAGCGCCCCTTTTGGAGCCAAACTAACTCATACCATTCCAGTCTTTTTATTAAAGAAATTATTTGGCTGGTTCCTTATCATTCTGGGAATTATTGTACTAATTAGATAGGGCTAGAAAATAGGTTTGTTTACTGAGTAATTTCTTTTTTCTTTTCCCTGTTTTTGGAGCTCTAACTGAGCATCATGACTTTTTTCTTCTTCTGATTTTTTTATCTGGGCAATCCATGTGACAAGATGGCTCTTATGATTGCTAGATCTGAATTTCAACCCTTCAACAAGAGATTTGAGCTGCTGCTGAACAATTTTTCTCTTAGGAAGTTTCCACCCAACAACCCCTTTTAAGACAAATTTTTGTTCAAAATAGATTTTTTTTAGTTGGAAAAGGTGCAAATCTTGGTTTTGGCAACATTTATAGGTTACATAAGCTGCCCGAACAAATGAGACCCTTTTGCTATCAAAGTCGGTCATATTCATTTTTTGAGGATTTTTCATAGGAGGGACACTCAAAGGACTTGCCCTTTTTTTATCCAAAGAAAACTCCATGGTCGGAAGTTTCATCCCCTTCAATTTATTCCCTGAATTGAGAGTGGCAACCTCTTTTTTAGGGGAAAATTCATTCACCCTCTTCGCATACTCATATAAATCTAAAATTTTTTCTTGCATGATTGGCTTTCTTTGTTAAGTGTTAGATTTTAACATTTTCTTAATAAAAGTACACCAAAAATATTTTTTAGTAAAATAGTATTTTTACAGTTTGCCTATTTTAGGAATTCGATTGAAAATTCTGCAGGCACGAACCAATATAGTTCTTTAATTTTGATTTGATATGTTTAATTGCGCATCGAAGCAGGACTCTGTTTTTACAGATCCGATGCAGATGACTGCAAAGAAAAAGCTGTATCTGATAGATAAACCTATCAAAACAAATTTAAAGGACTATATGATTAAAATCCCTTACCCTCAACAATCATCAACCCAGAGACCAAGGTAAATCAACATTGAGACTTAATGTTATATAGCCTTTTGTTACCTCTCCTAGCGTTTCGGTAATGGAATATTTAGGAATTCCAGTTCCAGGATTAGAATCACAAGTGGGAGGGTTCCAATTTGGAAGTTTAGTATTATACGTGTAGTAATCATTAAAGTTTGGAATTGAACTAATACAATTATATGTAATGGGTCCGTTTGGTTCTTGATTTATCAAAAGTTGTAATGATGGATACGTAATTCCTAATTGCGAATTAACAATTGTACTACTGAAGGGGTCACCTGTTGGAGATGCTATGTAAACCTTACCGGTTGAAATTGAATTATAAAGAAGGCTCCCTTTGTCAATAAAACTGGTAGAATATGGAGTGTCGTAAGAAGTTGCACCAGGTATCATTAATGCATTACAAAGAGGATCATTGTTAGTAAAATCATCGTTAGGATTGCCACAGCCGTATACAGCGAGCCAGCTTGTTTTAATAAGATAAATCATTTTAGGTGCAGAATATATCTTCCATATTTTGTCTTTTTCCATCCAATTAAAAACAGTTGAGAGTGAAGTTTTTTGATAATTAGTCGACTGACTCGAGTTGAATATTCCTACCGGCGCTGGTGTATAATTATTGATAGTCCAACAGGTGTCCTTAGTGATATCAAAATCTGATGAACTATAACATGCAAAACCGCATGAAATTTCGCCTTCCAGGCATACAATGCCGTTACCGGAGCATGTATGCGTGCCAGGATCATAACATGTGTTATATGTACCACATATAGCTGTTTGTTCTAATTCGCAGACTGTAGTTCTGTCAACACACAATTGTGAGTTTGGATCATAACATGTGTTATCTGTACCACATATATCTGTTTGTCCTAATTCGCAGACTGTAGTTCCGTCAACACACAATTGTGTGTTTGGATCATAACATGTAGCATTTATTCCTTCAGGATCACATACGTTTGTATTATCACAACAAGTATTCATTAAACATGTTTCATTTTCAAAGCAACAGCTTTGAGGGAGAGGTATATCAAGAGGAAAAACGAACCCGCAACTTTGTGTAGCTGCACAAGTAAGCCCATTAATACAATTTTCCGATACGCTACCATTGTCGCAACATAAAGTGCATGGAGATTTGGCACTTGTACCAATGTTTGGATAACATTGCCCGCAGCAGCATGTATCAGTGCTATTGCAACTTTCACACGTGGCAGGGCAATCAGAGCAAGTGAGAGGAGTATCCATCCCAAAGAGCCAGTTATAAAAAGGAATAAAATAGGGCTCCCAATATTTATCTACATTATCAATTGTAATTGTGCCTGGTGAAATATTTAAAATATAAGTATTTAAGTTCTGTAATATTTCTGAATTCGTTGTATCAAGTGCAGTTATACAGTCTGACGCCGTAAGGATATTCATTAATTGTGTTAATGCATAAGGGGTTGGGGAAAGAGCCGCATTCTGCGCCATAAAATACATATCGGATAAAATCAACAATTTTGAAGCCATCAAGCTATTATTCACGAAAGCACAATTAGGGCCGCAAAAGATATCCAAGGGATTTACATCTGCTGTGAACAGCGTGCATAATGGGGAGTTAGGATCTAGAACACCAGACTCTATCCCTTCCATAACAGCTGCTAGCCTTATTGTAAATTGAGTGGTACAATTAGTTGTATCAAGAGAAGTCGGAAGTGTTGTTGATATAAAAAAATTATATAAATTCTCTTTAATTTGATCTAGTTGAGCGCCTGAGTAGAGAGAGCATGAAGCAGATTGCGATTCTGAGATTTTATTTTCCATAATTACTTCCATTTTAATGTTTAGTTTATTTTAACTAAACATATTATTTTTCGTAATATGTTCATATTAATCTGCTTGCTAGCGCAGAGAATCCTGTCTATCGCTGTTATTTTTGGTAAAAACAGAGTAAGTAAACTCTTGAATTCGTGCCTGGGACGAATCATAGGAAAAGCGCCTATTTTAGGAATTCAATTGTGAATTCTGCAGGGCCTATGTGAGATTCTTTGGAGTAATGGACAACTACTCGGACTTCTCTCTTATTTGTGGTAATTAAATAACCCTCATCTGTTTTAGTGATTTTTTCAAAAGCGTCGCTATAAGGGATGAATTGGTGTAATTCTTTACTTTTAATAATCATTTTGATTTCACGCTCCGCCTCGGCAAATGGTGGTAATGCTGCAAACATCGGAGTAGTAAATAAAAGTGCTAAGAAAATAGTTCTCATATGGCTCCTTGTATAAAATTGACAAATAATTATTGCATTCTTATGGTGCAAATTATGCGCATTATACCTCCCTTCTCCTTAATCTTCACCATTTCATTATTAGTGAGCGGTTGTAGAGGGACAGCTTTAGTCGATCCTTGGGCATATGCACCTAAAGCATCTTTTCAATCGTGGAAACCAGAATTGATGGATCAGAAAATGATAGATTCAATTTTGCCTGGGTGTGTACTTGAAGTGCCGAAGCCTGATGAGCTCGTCTCGCTAGGAGATCTTTTTGATATCGGCTTATTAAATAGCCCAACGACTGCTGAATCCTGGCAAGATGCAAGGGCGGCTGCTGCTGGATATGCGGTCTCTTTAGCCCCCTATCTTCCAAATTTGGCTTTTAGCGGAGAATTAAATGCCACGCGCTCAGCTTTTATTTCAACGACCCCTACTGGAAATCAATTATTTAAAGCTACGTATCAAGAGCTCCAGCCACAAGTTGCCCTAAATTACTTACTTTGGGATTCCGGTCAGACGAGGACGAATGCAGAATACTATTTTCAAACCTTACAGCAAATGAATTGGACTCATAATGAGACCGTTCAAACAGTGATGCAAAATATTGCTAAAGCCTACTATGACTACCTCTATGCTAAAGAGATGCTAATTGCAGCAAACTCAGATCTTTTAAATGCAGAACAAAGTTTTAAAGCAGCTGAGGATAAACTTGTTTCAGGAATTTTTAATGAAACAGACACAATGCAAGCTAGAACCAACTATTTGCAAAAAAAAGTTGCTACCACAACCCAAATAGCAAATGTTGAAAATGCCTTTGTTGATCTTTTAAACACCCTAGGCATCCCTGCAGATCTTACTTTTGAATTAGGCTCTTTTCCTGCCACTCCCCCTCTTGACCCCTTTAATATGAATTCAGAAGAGCTAGTAACCATTGCAAAGCAAAGAAGGCCTGAATATCAAGCAGCTAAGGCAAATGTTTTGGCTCAAGAGTCCTATTTAAAAAATGCAAAAGCACAAATCCTCCCCCAACTCCAACTAGCGGCCACAGGTGGCAATACATGGTATGCTGGAGGATTAAATGATGGTGGCGATTATTCTGTTACAGTAGACCTAACTTTTCCAATTTTTTCCGGTTTTTACTATTCTAACCAGATTAAAAAAGCAAAATCAGTACTAAAAACGAGCGTTGCAAATTTACGTTCCACTGAACTTGGCATTATTCGCGATGTAAAAATCTCTCATAACACATTTGTAATGGCAAAAAGCCAACTCGTAGATGCAAAAAATTATCTAGATTCAGCTGACATTGAATTCAGGGCCATGCTGAGCCGGTATAAAATGGGTCTTTCTACAATATTAGATCTACTCTCATCAGAATCATTTTTATCAGACGCAAGAGCTGCCTATGTTCAGGCGCAAAAGACATACTATATGTCTATTATTAACATCGCTTTTGCAACTGGCTTATTAAACACGGAGGTAAAATGAAATTTATATATATTCTTCCCTTACTAGCCCTTATTTCTTGCTACAAACAGGAAGTGAAATCCACTCCCCTGCCCAAAGTAACTGTAGCAACAGCGGAAGTTAAAACAATACCCATATCTCTCGATGCTGTAGGTCATTTTGTCGCTCTATATTCTGCCGAAATTAAAGCTCAAGTTGAAGGGACTCTTATCTCACTCCATTTCCAGGATGGGCAGACAGTAAATGAGGGTGATCTTCTGTTTACGATCGATCCAAGGCCTTATATAGCAGCTTTAGAGCAATCCATTGCTGAAAGAATGCAAAATGTTGCTAAATTGCAATACTCTGCTGAAAAAGTAGCCAGATACAAAACTCTGCTAGCTAATAAATATGTTTCAGAACTCGACTACATTCAATATGTGTCAGAACTTGCAAATCTTGAAGCAACCGTGATGCAAAACGAGGCAAATATTAGACTGGCCAATGTCAATCTTGACTATTGCTATATCAAAGCTCCGTTTAAAGGGGTAACGGGAAAGCATTTTATCGACAAGGGAAACTTGATTGCAAATGATGGTTCAACGCTCGTCCTCTTAAATCAAGTTGATCCCCTATATATCGATTTCACTATTCCAGAAAAAGACTATGTAAAGATCGCTAATTATCAAAATAAGGGGCAAAACCTTGATGTTCTAATCACTTACCCCGAATATCCTAATGTGAATGCCACTGCAAAGCTTATTCTTATCGATAATACAGTGAATCAAAATACAGGCATGATCCTCCTTCGAGGAGAGATTTCTAACCCAGAAAGAAAATTTTGGCCAGGTCAATTTGTTAAGGCAACTGTCGTATTGTACTACAAAGAAGATGCTATTATGGTTCCGGAAGCAGCAATTAATATCGGACAAAAAGGCCGCTATGTCTATGTTGTTAAAGATGGTGTAGCCGAATATAAAAGTGTAAAGATCGGCTTAAATGTTGATGGAGCTATCGAAGTTTTAGAAGGGGTAAAAACTGGGGATGTAGTCATCACTAATGGACAAATCAACGTCCTTCCTAATTCAAAAGTAGAGGCAAGTTCATAATGAAGGGAAATATTTCAGAACCATTTATAAAAAGACCGGTCTTAACCACCCTAGTAATGGTTGTCTTTGTTGTATTTGGAATCTTAGCTTACAGGTCTCTCCCTGTAACAAGCATGCCTGAATTACAATACCCAACAATTCAGGTATCTACAAATTACCCGGGGGCAAGTCCTGATCAGGTGTCTAAATTTGTCTCAGCGCCACTTGAAAGACAATTCATGCTCATGCAAGGAATTCAATATGTAAGCTCTGCAAACACTTATCAAACCTCGACCATTATCCTCCAATTTTATATGGATGTCGATATCAACGTTGCTGCCCAAGAGACTGAACAAGCAATCCAAAAAGCTTTAGCCGAACTTCCTGTCAATCTTCCTCAAAATCCTGTCTATGTAAAATTCAATCCTTCCGATACACCTATTTTTTATTTAGTTGCCTACTCGCCAGTTGCTGCCCCATGGAATATTTACGACTACGGATACAGTTTTCTTGGACAACAACTTGGAACTGTTGAGGGGGTTGCAAATATCCAATTATATGGTTACCCTTATGCCGTTCGAGTAAAGGCCGATCCAGAAGCACTTGCAGCAAAGAATATTAGTTTAGCAGATCTTGCTAACACAATTAAGACCGGCAATCCGCAGCAACCTACAGGGAAATTTTATGGCCCCGATTTTAGTATCACAGCTGTCTGCCAAGGACAACTTACAGAAGCAAAAGATTACGAACCCTTAATTATCAAGTTTGTGGATGGAGCCCCTGTACGAATTCGCGATGTAGCTGTAGTAGAAGATGGACTTCAAGATGACAAGCAAGTCTTTAAATGGGTGACAAAAGATTGCCCAGAAGGTCAGAGCGCTTGCGTTTTAGCTATCTCAAAGCAGACAGGTTATAACACTATAAAAACTTGTGATGGGATTCAAACACTTTTAGATACACTCGTCCCCCAACTGCCAAAGAGTATTGAGTTTAGCGTCCCATTTACTCTTGCTAAGTGGATTAAAGAATCGATTCAGGATGTCAAATTTACCCTCAGTATCGCTTTTCTCCTTGTTATAGCCGTAATCTATCTCTACCTAGGCAGAGTAAAAAACAGCCTGATTCCATTAGTAACTCTCCCTATTACAGTTACAGGTACATTTATATTTATGAAGCTGTTTGGCTACAGTATTGATATCATGTCTCTATCTGCCATAACACTCTCCATCGGATTTCTTGTAGATGACGCAATCATTGTCCTTGAAAACATTGTAAGATGGTCCCAAGAAAAAAAATTACCCCCTTACGAAGCTGCAATAAAAGGGACTCAGCAAATTATTTTGTGTGTTGTAGCTCTTTCTCTATCTCTTTGTGCAGTGTTCATTCCAATGATGTTCTTAACCGGCGCCGTCGGACAAATTTTTAGTGAATTTGCAGCAGTTATTGTAATTGCCGTCTTTTGTTCAGGTTTTATTTCTGTATCTCTTACACCGATGCTTGCTAGCCGCTTTATATCAACTTATGATGAGTCCCAAGAGACAAAAGTTGAACGTTTCGGCAAATGGCTAAACCATAAGCTGTTAAGCGCTTACACCCCCCTTCTTAAAATAGCAATCCGTTACAAGCTTATTGTTCTTGGCGGGGGCGTTGCCTGCACAATTGTCTCAATGATCCTCTTCTCTGTACTCCCTCAAGAATTTTTACCTGAAGAAGATTTAGGCGTTGTCCAAGGTTTTTTACAAGCGCCGGAGGGCATATCACCTGCAAAAATGGGAACCTATTTAGATGCTATTTCATCGATGGCGATAAAAAATCCATATGTTGAAAGCTTATCTACTCTTGTCGGCGTTCCAACGGACAACCAGGCTCTATTCTTCTTAACTCTCACGGGAGACAAGAGACCAAGTATCTGGACGATTATGGAACAATTGCAGGAAGAATTTGATAAAACCATCGGCTTTCAAACATTTTTAAAGGCATATCCATTAATTAACCTTCAATTGGGTGGTACTGCAGCAGGCAAAGCAAATTACCAATGCGTCTTACAAAGTTTTGATGAACAGGCTTTATATACAAGCACTAACTCACTACTTGATCGACTTAAAGCCTCCCCTAAACTCTCTCGCGTCTCTACAGATTTTCAACCAAATGGACCCACATTAAATATAAATCTTTTGAGAGATCAATCACAATCCTTCGGAGGGATTACTGCAGAGCAAACTGAGAATGCCTTCATGTACGCCTATGGAGAGACCTACGTTTCCAAGATCAATGTCCCTCAAGATCTCTACTATGTTATCTTAGAAGTTGAAAAAAAATATATGAGAGATCCATCAAAGCTTGCAGATCTCTATCTATCTAACAACCTTGGGGGAAACAATAACCAAGTCTCTGTCAATTCTCTTGTAGATACAGAGGTCATCATTCAACCTGAAACTGTAAATCACCTAAACTCATTACCATCAGTCACGTTTTCATTTAATCCAGCCCCAAATGTTGCCTTGAGTGACGCTTTAGCTGAAGTCGAAGCAATTTCAAAAGAGGTCCTCCCCGTAAACGTAATGAATCACCTTGTTGGTAATACAGCAGCCTTTGAAGAGACGATGAAAGAATTTACATTCCTAGTCTTTGTAGCGATCTTTGTCGTCTATATAATTCTAGGAATTCTATATGAAAATTTCATATTCCCCTTCCCAGCCCTTTCTGCTATTCCCGTAGCACTTTTAGGAGGCATTCTCTCTCTTGTTATCTGCGGCAAATCACTCTCTATCTATGCTCTTGTTGGGCTAATCATGCTTCTTGGAATTGTAATGAAAAACGGAATCCTAATTGTCGACTTCGCCCTAGAAATCATCGATGAAGAGAAGCTCTCTCCCCAAGATGCTATTTTTAAAGCCTGTATAATTCGCTTTAGACCAATCGTAATGACCACAGTCGCAGCCATGATGGGCGCACTCCCCATCGCCGTCGGCATGGGCGGCTCCGTCGCTCAAGGTCGTGCCCCACTCGGCATCGCCGTCTTCGGCGGCCTCCTCTTCGCCCAAATCGTCACCCTCTTCATCATCCCCGTCACCTTCATCTACATCTACCAACTCAACACCTGGTGTAAATCCAGATTTAATCTCTTCAGTAATTAATTTTCATAATGTTCTTTCTGATATAATAATAAAAAAAGGAAAAAACATGAAAAATAATAATAAATCAACGAATTCCTCTCAGCGATTCCCGCTGCTAGTTAAATCACGTGCCGAAAAAACCGATATGAAGGCCTTTATAAGCTAGGGCGCAACAGGTTTCTTCAGACATCGTCTCGACAAAAATTTGGTGGGTTTTAAAAATTAAGAGCTACGCTAAAATCTGGGTCCAGATATGATTTAATTTTTAAGAAGTGTCTAATCGGGGTTGTTTTCCTAAGAGCTGATAAAACTGATCCCAAGATTCAATTATAAAATGTGTAAAAAATACGCGCATTGCTTCCCAAAGCGCTCGATAGATGCGCTGCGCTTTCCTAGCCACCTTAAAACATTCGCATGTAATAGCTTGTGTTTGATCAATAAAAAATGCAAGCACCATGAGTAGGCTAAATACGGACGCCAGATATTTTTTGCCATGTCCATAGTTGTGCTCAAAATTATATCCTAAAGTCTTTAGCGTATTAAAAGTTTCATTCTCTATCTTCCATCTAGCTCGCCCTCCTCGCATAAGTTGATAAACATTGTCCTTATTAATTGGGATGTTTGTTACCCAAGAAAATCTAAGCACTTTCGCATTTTGCTGTGTCTCCATGTAGTCGATCATATTTACTTTGAGATCAATATGGGATTTATTAAGAGATAGACCATTTACAAAATCAAATTGATGAAATACACCTTTATCATCTTGATATTCATAATACTCCACTTCATTCGAGGTAGCCAATTGTTGAAATAAATATTCATGATCCCCAGGCTTTGCACCTATAAAATATTTCATGTTATTTGCTTCTAACAGCTTAAGATTTGGTCCATTCGAAGCTAGCCCGTCTTCTGTTACAATGACTTTTAGGTGGGGGTGCTCTCTACGAAAATTTTCGATAAATCTTTTTGTAGCATTACGTTCACAGTCATTTTTCAGGTTACCATCTTCATTTTGAATATGTTCCGGACATAGAGGTATTACCTGTGAAAAATCAGGGTGTACAATACAAGCTCCTAGCATTTGGTGGTAATAGGTTACAGTGCCATTCTTGTGCTCCTTTTTACAGCAATGCTCACAGCTCACCTTGCTGGAAGAAAATTCCCCCGTACCATCGATGGCCAAAATATAGTGACCATCTAAAAACTGAAATTGCTCTAGACACTTACTATCTTGAAGTTCCGCGAAAAGCTTTTTGAATACAGGTCTTAAAAGAGTCGGATTCACCTCGTCTAAACATTCGCGTAAGTAAGTGTCTGATGGCGGTGTGTTAACATGATATAGATTTTTTAAATTCGCTCGAATAGGTGTGTCATATCGCTGTAGATCATATTGAAGTAGCGATGGAAATTTAAGCCCAAAAATAGCCAACCCCGACATTAAATGATCAATAAGTGGAATAGCTGAGTTGGCTGTTCGTTTCGGTTCTGCAATTTTAGAAAATACTTTGTAAACAGATCGAATAAGCCCCGCTGGAAAAAATGCTTGCTTTTGACTGTTTTTCATCGGAACCCCTCTAAATAAAGGAAAGGGTTTACGAAATAAAATCTTTATGCGCCTAGATAAATCAGCTCAGCGGGAACCGCTGCCAGGCATGCAGTTTTATTTTTCAAACTACATAACTGCATGCCTGGCACGAAAAACTGGCCTACTCACCTTTTAAAGGGTCTAAGCAGACTCTAACACCCGTCGTAAGTCTCAACACACTTACCGTTAGAACAACATTCTTTAGTAAAATTTTCACAAAGGCCACTGTTCTCATTATAACAACCTTTAGGATAACAGCCAAGAGGTCCCGGTCCGGGAGTCTCGACACAAACATTTTTTGTAGTATCACAGCAGGTTCCATTACAACTAATCAGAGGATCCTGACAAACTCCAGATTCACCACATGTTTTCTTAGCATTACACTCAATGGAAGGATAGCCCCCGGCAGCGTATACATTATAGTTTGGTTCAATACAACCCATACTTAGACCTTCCTCTGTACATGCTGCTGGAACACACGCTACGGCATTGCTTGGGTCTGTATAACATGTATAACCTGTTTCACAACGAGTGTTATTGCAACATTCATCTGGAGAGCTACAAGAATTTCCACCGCAACAGACTTGATCTGAATAACAATAGCTAGTTCCATTGTTACAATTATTAGTCTGGCATGTACCATTTACACAAGTTTGATTTGTACCATTACAACAATCACCACCGCAGCACGTTTCCCCTGAAGGGCAATGAGTTACCTGATCAGCACAAAGAAACATACATTGATTATTTATACATGTTGTGCATTGCTCACCAGTACATCCTCCTTCTTGACTTGCGCAACAAGTTCCGTTACAACAATCATCCAAATTAACGCAACAAGATTTACCATCAGTACAAGCTACCGTGTTTGTTGAACAACAACCGCCAGCATAACCTCCCTGATTTGTTTCGCAACAGTTACCGGTGACCCCATCACATCCTGCATTTGCTAAGCAAGGCTGACCATTACAACATGTCCCATTATAATTAGAATTACAAGTTTCCCCACAACAAATCAAATGATATCCACAAGATGTACCATTTGGCTGACCCGAACAAATTGTATCATTTAAATTTTTTCCCATAACAACTCCTTTTTTATAACTTTATTTTAAACAAACAGACATTAACCATATGTTATTCATTTTTAATAAGTTATTCGAGTTGGTCATCTTGGGATCTGCGCTGGCGGCGTTTTTTTTGTTTGCGGACTTTGTCCTCTTTGATGCTCTTCTTTGAAGGAATCCCTAGGACTTTCTCTTTAAGCTTCTCAAGGAGTTCGCGCCGGGCGAAAAAGCGATTAGCTTCGCGGGAGCGATCTTTTTGACATTTTACTTCAATGCCTGATGGGAGGTGTTTTAAATAGACGCAGTTTTGTGTCTTATTAATTTTTTGGCCACCGCTGCCGGAGCCGGAAATAAAGCTCTCTTTGATATCTTTTTCAAAGATTTCCAGCTTTTCCATTTCTACATGTAGCGCTTTAACTTTTTCAGGCGAGACAACCATCACCAAATAGTAGCACTTCTGAGCATAACAATATTACTAAAATAAAAAAGAAAGATTTACCGTAGAGTCACTAAAAGAACAACGTCAATTAACCCTATGTAATTAGAGACGATGCAATATATTCGTAATAAGAATTTTTCACCACAGAGAGCACAGAGGTCACAGAGAAAAATAATAAATTCTTTGCGCGCAGCGCCTCTGCGATCTCTGTGGTGAAAAATTTTTCTCTATATTATCTAAATTATTACATTAGGAGCTAGGAAATTAATTAATTATAGATTAATAAGAAGTGTATGAAGAAGATTATAATTATCGCTCTTTTTTTATTTGGGTGTACGCGTGGGAATAATGAGCGCGCTTCTATTGCTGAGGTTTCTAATACAAAGCGGTTGAAAGAGGTTGCAAGGGAGTTTCTTGCCGATATTGGCGGCGAGGAAGTTGTTATTGCTTATGGTGTTAAGGGTTTCTACTTTAATCCAAAAAACTATCAGAAAAATGAGATCGCCGCTTATAAGAAGTGGAGGCCTCTTTTTGCTAAACCTAAGAATTGCAAGCTCTCAGAGATGTTTCAGATCGATTTTCAAGGGATTAGTCTGCTATCTCTTTTCTCTTTACCTAAGACTCATTTAGTTAAGAAGGATAGCGTTGCAGTTCTTTGCCTCCCCTCTTTTTCTCTCCCCTTTGAGCTAGATCCTAGATGGATTCTCACCTATCTTTCAAAAGGTGTTCATGTCCTAGCCATTAATTATGAGCAGGGGGAGAAGACAGCCTCTTCTGATTGGGAATCGTCTTGTGCTAATGGGCTAGCGGCAGCGGGTTTTTTGCAAAAAAAGGTTCAGAGCAAAATCATAATCTTAGGAAAATCTCTCGGGGCAATCCCTGCCTCTTATGTTGCGGCAAATACACCAAATACATCCCTTATTCTTGAAAACACTATGATCCTCCATCCTCACACCAACAGAGAGTGGCTTAAGCAAGTTGAAGGAAAAATTCTCGCTATTCAAACACTTAATTCTCAAACGATTCTACATCTCCCTAAAAAAGCAAGTCTTATGACTGTTGTCGGGAGTCACTTCGGCACTTATTGGGGCGATGCCTATCCGACTTGGTACGAAAATGAGAAAGATCAAATTAAACTCTTAAAGTTTTTAATGGAGTAATGTGCATATTGCTACCCAAGCCTTTTCATGGCTAGATATCCCTCTTGTTTTTTTGATTTTAGTAATTGAAATACTCCTCTCCGCAGATAACGCTGCTGCTCTTGCAATGATTGTAAAAAAGCTCCCTGAGCCAAAAAGAAGAAAAGCCCTTTTTACAGGACTCTACTCTGCCTTTTTTTTAAGAGCTGTTGGCGTCATTTGTACAGCCTATCTAATCTACCTTTTTTGGATGCAGATGATTGGTGGTCTATATCTAGTTTACCTAGCCTGGCATTATATTTTTGGCGCTAAAAAAGAGACTTCCAACCTTTCACCAACCAGTTATTGGAAGGCAGTGGTCTACATAGAGCTTATCGATATCCTTTTTGCCATTGATTCAATACTCGGAGCTTTTGCCCTTGCAAGCCTATACTACCCATTTGAAATCATCGCCTCAAAACTTTGGGTCATCTATCTCGGTGGAATTTTAGGCGCTATAACCATCCGCTTTATTACAGGAAAATTCCTCTCACAAATAAACAAATATAAAAAAATAGAATATATAGCTTTCATTCTTATTGGCTGGATGGGGGTTAAGCTCCTCGCTGAAGGTGGGCTCTCCTTTGCTTCTAACCAAACAATAAGACATTCAGTCGATATCTTTTTCTGGATAGGCACCCTTCTTATCCTTGTTCTAGGAGCTATCTCATTGAGAATTAAGCGATTGACCTAGCCATGTTTTTAAAAATAATGCAATGGAATGGTAAAAGCATATACCAATAGACTAATCCAAAAATTCCTTTTGGCCTAAATGTCGCGCTCTGCTTTAAAAACTTTCCCCCATCTATGATTTCAAATTCAAGCCAAGCCTCACCAGGCATTTTCATTTGAGCATAAAGAATAAGGTGCCCCACTTTTTTATCAGCTAGTAAAACCCGCCAAAAGTCGATGGAATCGCCAACTTCTAAATTATAGGGATCTCTTCTACCTATATTAAAGCCTATCCCCCCCATTAATTTATCAATAAAACCACGCAATCTCCAAGCCCAATTCATTGAGTACCAACCATTACTTCCGCCTATCGACCAGAATCTTTCTATTACAGCCTCTGGAGATCCAATAATTTTGACGATTTGGACATCTTTTAAACACCCCTCTTCCGGCACATTAATCCCAGAAATCGGAGTTCTCAAGTCCCAAGCATCCATCCATGTTGAAATTACCTCATTCTGAGAAATTTTTTGGAAAGCATTCTCAAGAGCTTTTTCGTATTTAATACACTCATGCGGTAGAAGGTCATCTATAGAATGATTTAATTTCCTAGTGTTATGCTTCATGCTTTCAACTAAATAGCTACATATAGAGAACTTTACTGATGTAATTAACACAAGCCAATAACTGGAAAGTTTTGGGGTAAGAACAGGAACATTTATAATAAATCTTTTCAGTTTTCTAAAAGCAGCATATCTTAATAAAACTTCCCTAAACGATAGTATTTCCGGCCCTCCTATATCAAATGTTTTACCATAAGCACTCGTATTTAAGAGCACTCCTGTCAAGTAAAACAAGACATCCCTAATTGAGATCGGTTGGCAATAATTTTTCACCCATTTAGGAGCAATCATAATAGGTAGTTTTTCAGTTAAATCTCGAATGATTTCAAATGAGGCACTTCCGGCTCCAATGATGATGCTAGCTCTCAGAATGGTACATGGAACCGCCCCCTCTTGAAGAATTTTTTCTACCTTAAATCTTGAATAGAGGTGAGGAGATAGCTTTGTTTCATCTTCTACAATCCCACCTAAATATATAATCTGTTTACAATCAGTATGATTTAAGATTTCTATAAAATTTTGAGCAACCTTTTTTTCAGCATCACTTAAGTTTTCTTGCAATTGACCCATTGAATGAACTAGGTAATAGACAGCCTCAGCATCTTTTGGAAAAGGTTCAACACTCTCTTTATCTCTTAAGTCACCTACAATTAGATGTAGCAGACCATGATTTGATTGTTTAAATTTAACTTCTCTATTTCGAACAAGAGCAAAAACTTCATGACCTTCTTCTAATAAACTATATATAAGCCTTTTGCCTATAAATCCGGTTGCCCCTGTAACAATAATCTTAGTCATAATAAAAAAACTACTATTATGCCGCCCATAAAATCAAATAAATTCTGTTTTCTATCGACGAAATGGGAAAAAAAGAGTTAAACTAACTCGATATGGAAACTAAAGAGATAGTATCAAACAGAGCTGCCTACCACCACTACGAAATTCTCGAAGTTTTCGAAGCAGGAATTGTCCTCCTAGGAACTGAAATCAAGTCACTTAGAGATAATGGCGGCAATCTACAAGATAACTACGTCTCCGTTAAAGGTGGGGAAGCTTGGCTTAAATACGCCTCTATTGCCCCTTATCGCTATGGTAATATTCATAACCATGAAGAACGCCGCGACCGAAAGCTCCTCTTTCATAAAGATGAAATCTTTAAATTCCGCAAGCTTACCGAAATTAAAGGCCACACCCTAATCGCCCTATCCTTCTATCTAAAAAAGGGGATTGTAAAAGTCAAAGTAGGCGTCTGCCGCGGCAAGAAAACCCACGACAAACGGGAAGACCAGAAGAAACGATCAGCCATGAAAGAAATCGCACAGGCCTTTAAGAATTCCTAGAATGCAGTATGTATTGACGTCTAGATTAAAATTCACTAAAATTGATTCAGTAAAAATGGGGTTTTATGAAATTTAGCATTCAGAGGGAAGCTCTTTCTTCATTAATTGGAAAGATTCAAGGCGTTATACCATCAAAAGCGGTGATTCCGATTCTTGCAAATGTGTTGATTGAGGCAAAGGATAACCAGATTGTTGTGACAGCAACCGATTTAACGGTAAGCTTGAGGTCGAGTTTGGATGCGACTGTTTTAGAGGAAGGCGGAGTAGCCTTGCCCGCGAGACGCTTTTTCCAATTGATCAGAGAACTTAAGGCTCCTGAAGTTCGATTTGAGACCGATGCAAACAATGTTGCTATTATTACAAGTGGATCGTCGCACTTTCGGATCAATGGACTTGAAAAAGGTGAATTTCCTGCATTTCCAGAGATCAAAGGGGGTAAATCATTTGGCCTACCTTCAGTTAGATTAAAAGAGATGTTTGTAAACACTTCGTTTGCAGCTGCAAAAGATGACACAAGACAAGTTTTGAATGGCATTTGCATGGAAATCTCTGAAGACAAAGTGATTATTGTTGGGACTGACGGGAAGAAACTTGCTAAAATTGAAGAATCTATTGCATCGAGCGCTGGCGAAAACCAGAGTAGTATCATCCCTCTAAAAGCGGTTGAAGAGATGGTTAGATTACTCGATGATGAAGAGAGTGTCACTACATTAACCTTGATGGCTGATAAAATTGCTTTAGAGACTGACAAGGGCTCTTTAGTCTCGAAATTGCTTTCAGGGCAGTTTCCTGATTATCAACGCGTCTTACCAGATCGAAGTGCAATGCACCAAATGTTTCTTCATAGAGATGAACTGATGACGTTACTTAAACAGGTCTCCCTTTTCACATCTGAAGCCAGTCACTCAGTTAAACTCACTTTTGAAGATGGCGAGCTAAAGCTCCAAGCAGTTAATAGCGAAATTGGCGAAGGCAAAGTTCACATGCCGGTCGATTATCATGACAAGAAGCTTGATATCGCCTTTAATCCCCACTATTTCATCGATATTCTACGCCACTGCAAGGACGAGACTGTTAGCTTTGGGATCACAGATTCATTTAATCCAGGATCTATTACCGACACCTCCAAAGCACATTTCGTATTGATGCCGATGAGACTCAGCAGTGAATAAATGACTTGCTTAAAGCGAATTCGTCTATTCCAATTTCGGAATTTCAAGGAACTTGATCTTGAATTTGGAGATGGGCTCAATGCTATTATTGGGCCGAATGCGATTGGAAAGACGACGCTACTTGAGGCGATTCATTTCCTAAGCATTGGGAGATCTTTCAGGACAAATAAACTCCAAGAGATCATTAAAAAGGGTGAAGAAAATTTCACCATTCAGGCTTTTTTTTCTAAAGATGGCGTTGATCAAACTCTTTCGATTTTTTATGATGGCACTAATAAAGAGATCAAGCACAACCAAACTTCCTATAATTCGTTTACTCCCCTTTTAGGACTTTTTCCTACCGTAATCTACTCCCCCTTTGATATTGAACTCATTCATGGAGCTCCTCCAGAAAGGCGCAGGTTCATTAACATCTTGATTGCTCAAGCAAATCCGTTATATGTCTACTATTTGACCCGATATACAAAAGCCTTAGCTCATAGAAATGCCCTTTTACGAAAAAAGCAACTATCTACAATTGAAATTTGGGAAGACGACCTAATAAAATCGGCTCTATTTATTCAGGAAAAAAGGGCTGAGGTTATTCAAATATTATCTCTCAGGACAAAAGATTTTTATAAAGAACTCTCTAATGGTGCAGAGGAAGTCCAACTTCATTACAAACCATCAAAAATCTCAAATCAAATTTTTGAGAAATCTAGAGAGAGAGAATTAGCTCTAGGGTACAGCTTGCTAGGGCCCCATCGAGATGATCTCGATATTAGCTTAAATGAACTTTCTGCTAAAAACTACGGAAGCGAAGGTCAAAAACGGACTATAATCGCTGCCTTAAAATTAGCTGAAAAAGAGCATCTTGGATCTGCGATCCTCCTTATTGACGATTTTGGCGTCCATCTAGATGGAACTCGAAAAGCGAAATTTGAAGAAAAAATCGCCTCTCAAAATCAACTCTTCTTAACTTCCCCCTTTCAACTTGGAGGAACTATGCCAGCTTTTTTTCATTTTTTGGAAAATCCACCTCTTGCACCAATTTTAACTCGGCAATAAAAGCATTTCCTAAAGCTGACTCTTTATCAAGTGATGTGCAGCCTTTGACTCTTTGACACTTAAACAGATCTATCACACTATTTGCAAGAACCTTACCAAGTTGCACTCCCTCTTGATCGAATGAATTGATACCCCAGATAAACCCTTCATACGCGACATAATGCTCGTGATATGCAAGGAGGCTTCCTAAAGTATAGGGATCTAATACATTCGCAAGTAAGATATGACTTGGTCTGTTACCTGAAAAATACTTATTCGAATTGAGATTGTGATCTCCTTTAGCAAGGGCTATTGCTTGAGCAAATAAATTTGCTAATAGCTTTTCTTGGTTGGTAGTCCCTTCAATAATTGCATCGCCCTCTCTTTGTGAGCTTGCAAAACCGATAAACTCGATAGGAACCTCGCCTGTTCCTTGATGAATGCATTGGTAATAAGCGTGCTGGCCTTCAGTACCCACAGTACCCCAAATAACCGGAGATGTTTCGTGCTTAATAAAACTGCCATCTTCTTGAGCTACACTCTTCCCATTTGATTCCATAAACAGTTGCTGTAAATGGGCTGACCAAAAATTCATCGCTTGGGAATATGGGATAATTGCTAAAGTTGGCAACTCTAGAAAATTTCGATTCCAAATCCCTAAAAGAGCTCCAAAAAGGGGTAAGTTTTTCATCGGATCTTTCTCATTAAGAGCGTGCTGATCCATTTCATGAAGCCCTTTTAGAAATTCTTCCCAAATCTCCATGCCGAAAACAAATGCTAAAGGAACTGCACCGACCATGCTCGATACAGAAAATCTACCCCCAATGTAATCCCACATATAAAATATCTCTAAGAAATTCGAAGGCTCATCCATTGGACTACCCTTTCCAGTAACCAAAATAAAATGGTCTTTTACGTTGAGCTTTGCTTGTGCATAGCGCTTCCTTAAAAGCTCTTCTTCTGATTTTATCTCTAATGTCCCACCCGATTTTGAGATAATCGCAACAAGGGTCGTTTTAAGATCGACTTCAGCTAGTATGGCATTTACTTTATCTGGATCGACATTCGATGCAAAATAGAGTTTTTTATCATCAGTTTGAAATGCTTTAAGAGCGTGATAGACAGCCTCAGTCCCAAGATATGATCCTCCAATTCCGACAATGATCATTGATTTGAATTTATTCGCTTTTGAGTTAAAAACCTTAAGCTTCCTAAGCTCTGTTTGGTAATCTTCACGAGCCTCCCGTGTCTCAGCTGACCATTTGGCATTCTTATCTTGATTACGAATTGCCGTATGACCGACCCTTCTCTCTTCACTTTTGCAATTATTTACATAGTTCATCACGTCCATGTTCTGCAATTTATTCATTTTTTCATGAACACCAGCTTCCATAGCCAAATTTGAGAGTGCTTTACAAATCTTTTCATCAACCCTTTCTGTCCCATACAAAAGACGCCATTTACCAAATGAAATGGCCATTCTCCTTATCCTTTCATCACTTAAATAGCCTTGCTTTGTTAAATTTGGAGCTGTTTTTGCAAGTTCTTGCAGCTCATTAACCGATTTGTAGTCCTGAAATTTCATGTAAATCCTCACTCTATATCACGATATTAGTCATAAAACACTATTTCACATCAAATGTTTTGAATATAATTCGTAAATTAGATACTATTATCCCATATTTTCGTTCGGAGTATGGCGCAGTTTGGCTAGCGCGTCTGGTTTGGGACCAGAAGGCCGGGGGTTCAAATCCCTCTACTCCGAATAAATTTCTCTACCTCAATCTCATCTATAAGATCTAAAGAATCACCAACAGTAACTACCTGACCTGCTGCGGCATTAAAGCCTTGAAGCATTCTTCTTCCTTCATGGGATACTGTGCCTGAAAAGACGAGGATTTGATCAAGTCCATGCCAACTTTCTATCATAAGTGATTCAGGGAAAACTCGATAGGCGATGCCGTTTTCGACTAAACAATTAATTGTCTTGTCAAAAAGATCGTAAGGGACCTTTCCCATCTCCGGTATAACAATTCCGAGCGTTGGCGGAGCCGTTTCTATTTCTATAAGTGATAGAGGCTTGTGACCTACATATCCTAAACTCCCCCTACCCTGCCATCCAAAACCATTAAAATCGATACTTGCACCTTTTACACCCGGAATAATATAGGGGAAAAAGGTCTTAGACAAAAGCTCAGCTTGAAATGACGGCCTCATGCTATCAGCTAAATCAAAGAGAGCCAGAAGAGGGACATCGTCTATTAAAGGGGCTGATAAACGATGTAAGTACTGCATAAAAATCTCCATCGAAAAGAGCCTAAACATCTGATCAGTTACCTCTTCCTCTTCAAAAAATTCAACTTTCCAATCAAGAAAATCGGAATTGAGTGCTGCGTCCTGACAAATAGTCTTTTTAAAGCTCCCGCTTCCTCTATATAAGATGATTGCTGCAATTTGTTCTCTATAAGGCTTATAGACCCTTTCCTCAAATGAAGTGACCGCTCTCCCTCGAGAGAAAAAACAAGCAGGATCTCTTAAAAGAGCTCTCTCTTCAGAAAAACCAAAATCAATTTCAAAAGAGAGTTTTGCCCCCAATTTAAGGGCCGTTTCAATCTCGGACTCAAGAGATTCCCACAAAAGATCGGAAGAGGATCTTCCATCGAGATAGATGTTTAATGTATTAAAATTAGGACCTTTAGCAAATTCATATCCGGTCTCTGCAATAATTGGCTTCATGACACCTCTTGAAGAGAAAATTTCATATAGTGGATCGACTTACCAAGATCCAGCCAAAGACGGTTAAAATAAGAGGTTCCATAATCTTCGGGCAGAATACAATCTTCATCCGATTGCCATCTTTCATTAGAATTCATGACTTTCATCATTTGTTCTGAATATTTCTGGTGATCTGTAACTAGAGTTAAAGTAGTCCCCGGCTTACTTACTTTTGTAAGCATTTCAATAAAAGGGGCTTGAATTATCCGATTTTTAGCATGACTATTTTTTGGCCACGGATCTGGGAAGTTGACATAAGCTTTTTCAATACGAGTCTCTTTAAGATAGTGAGAGCAAAAATCTTCAGCCATTCCACAGACGGGAAGTAAATTTTTAAGACCTAAATTATGCTTTTTGGACCATATTTGCCTTGTTCGGGTAAACTTTTTCTCAACACCAATCCAATTATATTCAGGATAGAGGGTTGCAGCTCTTGCTATCCACTCACCATTTCCACTACAGAATTCAATACAAATTGGATTGTCATTTTCAAAAATTTCGCTGAATGGAATATCAAACTTTTCGTGCTTATCGTAGTTCCTCGGCACACAGAGCATCCCTTCATGAAGGAGAGGCTTTCGCTCTTCCCAAGTAAACAATATAGATAAATCAGCTGGTCTCATGAAAGTAATCTACAGAAAATGTGCCCAGGAAAGGACTTGAACCTTCATGCCTTGCGGCACCAGATCCTAAGTCTGGCGTGTCTACCATTTCACCACCTGGGCAGATAATGAAATGGAGATTCTACGTCTTTGTTTAATTTTTAGTCAAGAAACAAAGTATTTGATAGACGAGCCTTGCCGCAGCAAGCTCTGAGGAGAGTTCCCCTTCCTGTGGATTGAGCCCAACAAAGTCTAGTCCGACGACTTTTTTCTTCCGAATGACCGTTTTTAAGAGTTTTATTACTTTATTGTAGGAAAGACCCATTGGCTCTGGACGTTTGCTCATCATGACACTTGGGTCAAATACGCTCGCATCAATTGTTATGTAGACATTTCCTTGAGTTAACTCTTCTAGCACGTCTTCCATCCAGTGGTCATCTTTCTCATCAAAAATATCTGCCGCAAAGAAAATTTTATCATATTGAAGATCTCGCTTCTCTCTATTGGACGTCGATCTAATCCCTACTTGAACAATATCTTTAGCATATTCAAGCCCTTTCTTCATGGCGCAAGCTTGGCTATAAGACGAACCATCAAAACTAGATCTCAGCTGCGTTGAACCGCCTAGATGAAGTACTGAAAAGGGACCAAGCACCTCTTTTACCCCTCTCATTGCACCAATTGTGATTGTCTGATCCTCTCCTAAAAAAATAGGGAGCTTCCCGTCTTTTAAAAGCTCTATCATCCTCTGCTCAACACTTTCCACAAAAAGATGAGGAGTCTCAATGGAGACCAAAGCCTCAGCTGTATGAACACCTATGCGAGAGAGTTGCTGATCGGTTTCAAGATCGTAATCCTCCATATATTTTGAAGCTCTCAAGATAGCCAAAGGGGCATAAAGTTCTTTAACTTGGACGGGATGCTCATAAAGAACAGGGATTATCACATATTTTGCTGAGTTATAAGAGGTCTCTTTTCCTAGAAAAGCAGGCAATTCAGGATAACTTTTAGCAAGAGGGAGATATTTTTCAGTAAATCCAATTCCTACAAGGACACTGCCATGATCATCTTCTATCTTTAAACTTCTCATAATGGGCTTAATATTTTTTAATTCATACTCCATATCCGATTTACCGTCTGAAAATTCTTTATAGACAGCCGTAAGTTCCTTATGCAAGATACCTTCCAGGTCAGTTTCAGAAAAGAGGCCGCTTTTCTTACAAACAATTGTCCGATCCTTTTTTCCGTTTCGATAAAGATCACCCAAAATAATACCCGCTGCTATGGTAGAGCCCCTTAAGCCTTCGGCTGTTGCTAAAATCGCATCGACTGCATCATTTGTCTGAAGCACTTGACTAGGCTCTAGTAACATTGAGTCTTTAGGTAAAAAATGGGTATGAAACAGGGGCCGGCATTGGGATAATAAACTTACTTCTAAAGCTTTAGTAAACGCACCTGCTTGAGATGTGCTTTGACCGAAACCATTAATTAAGTAATAATTTTTCATATTTATTTATTATTAAAATTTTTAATTACTAAGTACAATTTATACTATTCACTTTTCTTTGTAAGATAAAAAAAATCCTCGTTAAATATCTGGGAAAAAAACATAATCTCTGTACATGGAAAGTGAAAACAGAAAAAAAACCCTTGGTGTTTTTCAACTCGTCATGATCAACGTAATTGCGGTTGATAGTTTGCGCACGCTCCCATTTTCTGCAGAGTATGGCCTCTCCCTTATTTTCTTCTATTTTATTGCTGCTTGCTTCTTCTTTATCCCGAGCGGTCTTATCTCAGCTGAGCTCGGAACAGGCTGGCCTCACACAGGTGGACTCTATATTTGGATTAGAGAGGCTTTTGGTGAAAAGATCGGTCTCATCGCTATTTGGCTCAACTGGGTCTACAACCTTGCCTGGTACCCTACAATCATGGCTCTTATTGCAGGAACATTTGCCTATCTTTACTCGCCTGAGCTTGCACAAAACAGAACCTACATGTACCTCCTAATTTTGGGACTATTTTGGGCTGCAACATTTCTAAACTGTTGCGGAATGAGAATTTCGGTCCTAATTAGCACAATCGGAGCTCTCATAGGCACACTAGTGCCGATGATCTTGATTATTGTCCTCGGTGCAATCTGGTTGATTCAGGGAAGACATTCAGAAATCACCTTCTCTCTTCCAGCACTACTCCCATCAATTGGAAGTTCTGACAAGCTTGCCTTCTTTAGTAATATCTTATTTGGCCTAATCGGTCTTGAAATGGTAGCGGCCCATGCAGGTGAGATGAAAAATCCAAGACGCGACTATCCAAGAGCACTCTTTGCTTCTACAATAATAATTTTAACAACAGTTATCTTAGCTTCTCTAGCTATTGCGATGGTTGTTCCACACAAAAACTTAAACTTAGTTGTAGGTGTAATTCAAGCCTTCTCTTTATTCTTTGATGCTTTTGGAATACCCTGGATGACCAAGATAATTGCCCTCTGTGTAATTTTGGGTGGCCTTAGCGGCGTTGCTGCCTGGATGATCGGCCCAACTAAAGGGATAATGATCGCCGGAAAAGATGGCTCTCTTCCGAAGTTATTTACAAAAGTAAACAAGCATGGAGTTCCTACAGGGGCACTCTTTTTACAAGCAATTATTGTTTCAATCCTATCTCTTGCCTTTGTCTTCATGCCAACTGTCAACAGCTCCTTCTGGCTCCTATCGATAATCACCGCACAATTAGCTCTAATCGTATATGTCACCCTCTTTGCTGCATCAATCAAACTCCACCATCATAAGCGTGAAGTACAACGAAACTTCAAGGTCCCTTTCGGCAACTTCGGCATCTGGTTTGTTGCTGTAAGCGGCATCCTCATTAGCTTCTTTGCAATTGGTGTAGGCTTCATTCCCCCTCCAGACATTGCAATGCATGGCAGCGTATCTTATGAATTACTCCTTATTTGCGGCATGTTCATCCTATCCGCACTCCCCTTCCCCCTCTACTGGATCTCAAAAAACGCTCGCAGAAAGCGCAAAGCCCCAAACAATCCCTAATCAAAAATTCTTGTTTTTTAACACATTTAAACATAACTACTTAAAATAATGATTGCTTAAATGACGGTGGTCAGTAAGATAGAAATGGAGAATAACTCCGTGGAGGTGCCTTATGGAAGAATCCGGTCCTGTTTTGGCAACTACAATCTATCATCCAACTGGAGGGTTGGAAGTAGAGTTCTTGAAAATTTGGAATAATAAAATTGCTAAGCTCGCCTATTCTATGAACGCAGATGATGCTCATATCTATCATAATGAAAATACTGATGAATTTCTAGCTTCGATCCACTGGCCTTCTAAAAAACTTGCTTGCACATTTCTGGAATCGAGCGAGTTTCAGGAAGCGACAAGAGAACTTAACATTTTTTGCCTCGTCCCATCTACCAAGGAACATTTTGAAATTCTTACTGAAAAAGCTGCTTAATTTATTCTGGTTTTTTTTCTTGGTAAAAATGAGATAATACCTTATGCTCTAAGGAATTTTACCCATATGCATGAATGACGACAGAAACAGTTGATATAGAATTTAGTAAATGGCGTAGACGCCTCTGGCCTTTTCACAGGTCTGAATTTAAGAAATTATTTCCTTTAATACTCATTAAATTTTTAATATCAATTGATTACGGTATCTTGACAAACATGAAAGATACCATGACTGTGACCGCTAATGGATCGGGAGCTGAGGTAATTGCTGTATTAAAAGGGTGGATCGTTCTCCCCGCTGCAATGCTCATAGCAGTCCTCTACTCAAAACTTAGCAACGTTCTTAATAAGAAAAAACTTTTCTTTACAATGATGAGCGGGTTTTTAGTCGTTATTTTCCTTTACGGATTTGTCCTCTATCCTAATGCCGATTTCTTCTCTCCTAACACCTCGTCAGACTGGCTTATAGAAAAATTTGGTTCAAAGTATCAACATTGGATTGCAGTCTATAGAAACTGGATCCACTCACTCCTCTTTATTACTGCGGAACTTTGGGGCAGCGTTGTCATCTTAGTTATGTTTTGGGGATTTGCAAATGATGTCACCTCGGTCGATGAAGCTAAAAGATCTTATAACATATACATAGCCGCGGGCGACCTAGCAGCCCTCTCAATAGGCCCGATCGTCTGCTTTTTCATGAATCACTATGCTAAAGACTCATTTACATTTGCCACACAAAGCCTTCTAGCTGTTGTACTAGTGCTTGGACTCCTTGTTATGGCTATCTTTTGGTGGGTGAATAAATATACCCTTACTGATAAAAATTTCTCCAATCCTAATGATTATCGAGGCTCGCCTAAACGCTCCAAGGTAAAACTCTCCCTTCGTCAAGGATTTAAGCACCTAATTAAATCAAAATACCTCCTTGGAATCGCAGTCCTTGTTGTAGGATACGGCCTTTCGATCAACCTTATCGAAGTAACCTGGAAGGCTTCGGTAAAGAGCTTATACCCAAATCCTATTGATTTTCAGATGTTTACGAGCAAGGCAACCTCTTGCGTAGGATTGTTCGCATTCCTAACATCCATATTCTTAGGTAGTAACATTATCCGTAAGTTTGGTTGGCATTGCAGCGCCCAGCTTACACCTATATTAGTAGGCGTTACAGGGGTTCTATTCTTCGGATTCGTCCTAAACCAAAATCTCCTTAGCCCTGTTGGAGCCCTCTTTGGAGTAACCCCTCTTGTGGTGGTTGTCCTCTTCGGATCCTTTCAAAATGTAATTAGCAAGGTTGCTAAATACTCATTTTTTGACCCGACCAAGGAGATGGCCTATATTCCCCTTGATGATGATGCCAAATTGAAGGGAAAGGCAGCAATAGATGTCGTTGGCTCGCGCCTTGGTAAATCAGGATCAGCCTGGATTCAGATCGCCTTAATAGACATAGTAGGCACAGGCTCTATATTTTCCATCACCCATATCTTGTTGCCGATTATCGCATTTGTAACAATTACTTGGATTATTTCGGTCAGGTCTCTAAGCCGCCAATTTGAAGAAAAGCATTTAGAACAAAAATTAGCTATGAACCCGACTAAATAGTCTGTTATAATAGGTCTAGAACTAAAAATTTTGCTACAAAGAGGTCCATTACATGAAAAATAAAAGCAACTTAAATTGGTCAACTATCTTATTTTTAGGGGGTTACCACCTGCTTCTAGCCATCCTTCTCCCTGTATACCTAATATATTACACCCCTTCGGCAACGCTACTTGTATTAAGCTTCGTCCTTCTATATACAACAGGACTAAGCATTACGGCCGGATATCATAGACTTTTTTCACACAGCACTTATAAGACAAATAAATTTATTGAAGTCATTTACCTCTTTTTTGGCAGCATGGCCACTCAGGGAAGCGCTCTCAGATGGTCTCATGACCATAGAATTCATCATGCCCATATCGATAAAGATGAAGACCCATACACTGTAAAGCGTGGTTTTTGGCATGCTCACATGTTCTGGCTCTTAAAGAATCAAAAGCCTATTAAAGAAAAGATTATATCTGATCTTGTTAGAGACCCAGTCTTAAACTTTCAGCACAAGCATTATGATATTCTAATGGTAATTACAAATGCTATTGGCACACTATTTATAGGCTGGGTGACAAATGATTATTTTGGCGCTCTTGTTTTCGGTTGGCTGCTTAGACAGTTTCTTCTACACCATTTCACTTGGTTCATCAACTCGCTTGCCCACTATTGGGGCCACCAGAACTACTCTACAGAGCACAGCGCAGTTGATAACTATATCATCTCCCTCCTCACATTTGGAGAAGGTTATCACAACTACCACCATACATTTGCCTATGACTACAGAAACGGGATCCGCTGGTACCACTTTGACCCAACTAAATGGCTCATTTGGACACTTAGTAAGTTTAGACTTGCTAAAGACCTTAAAAAGGTGAACCACGCCCGTATTGCAGAACAGATGATTAAAGAGCACAAAAGAGCCCTTCTTGAGAAACTAACAGAGACCTTTTCTGAAAAAAGGGAAGATCTCGAGCAGAAAGTCTCCTACTTTACTGAAAATCTCATCGAGAAACTCTCTAAACTCAACACTCTAGTAGCTCAATATAAGGCTTACAAGAAATCGAGAGTAAAAACCGATCACATTAAAGAGCTCTTAAATGAGATCGCCCTTCTAAAGAAAAGCCTTAAATCAGAATGGCGCGCCTGGAAAGAGTTCTCCAAATTCATCATGACTCTAGAACCTCTACCCGCTTAAAACCTCTCCTCAAGACCAATCAAAGTCTCTAACCACCATGTAACCCATGGTGGTTTTTCTTTATTCTTTAGAATTTACTAACTAATCAAACGCATAATAGATGATTTTTTAAAACTTGAAATTAGATGAAAAACTTTACACTTTTATCAACTTAAATATTTTTTCATAGAAGATTAATTTGTTTAATGGTCACTTTTATTGTAACTTAAAACAAAATCACCTATAATTTAGCTCATGCAAACCCTTCATAATCAAATAAACTAAAAAACAAAAACCTCATAGGAGATTTTTTATATGGATTCAACACCATCAACATCAAGACTAAGCCTAGTACCGGCCTTTTCTGGAGTTTCGCCACTTTCAGGAATGTTACCCCATCCTGCACCAGCTGCACCATTAGTGCGAGAAGCACGATCAATATTAGAAATACTAACTGCAGTGACTGACCCTTCAAGCAAAGCAACTGCTCAAACTCTAAAATTTTTAAGACACTCAAATCCAGTTGAGTTTGATAACGCACTTGTAGAATTAGCAGCCACAACTGGTCTAGAAGTAGCAGCAGAAGCTTTAGTTAGTACGGCTAGCGCTGTTACAGCCGAGCCTTCTTCAGCAGCAACTGGCACTGGCACTGGTATTGGCAGCACTGCTGATGCTAAACCTATTGATGCTCCAGTAACTCCACAAGCTAAAAAATTATCAAATGAAGAAAAAGCTAATATGATTGCCAAATTAGTTTCATCTGAAGTGGAAGATATCACTCCTGCAGTTCTTCAGTGGACGACTTATAGAGCAGAGGCTAAAAAATCATTAGCTGGTGAATTTAACACAACTGAAGCTAACAGAGCTAAAGAGACTGCTTTATTTAACAAACTAGGTGAAATGCAAGGCGTTTCAATATTTAGCGGTTTAATCAGAACGGCTTATTCAATTACAAAAATTATTACTAACATTTTTATTGGCCTTGCTAGACTTCTAGTTTCAAGCCCATTAAATTGTTGCGGAAGCGTTGCAACAAAAACTGAACAAAGAGAACGTGCGATCCAAAAATGGACTCACATCAAAGAAGATGTTCTAAACGCCCTTTGTGGTCTAGGTCAAGCAGTACCATTCTTTGGCGCTCATGTTATGTCAGTATTAGCAGAACAAGAATTTAGAACTGCAATGCTATCAAAAGCCGACACTCAAAATAACAAAATTGAGCTAGTTGTACCAAAAACAGAAGAAGAAAAAGCTCTAGCGAACAATGCTGCTCTTGTAATTCAAAGGGCATTACGTACTAATATTTTAAGAAATATTTTCGCCTAGACCATAACTACAAATTAAACTAAGTATCGTTTATGTAAGCCCCGCAAAGTTGTGGGGCTTTTTTATTGGTGGCTTATATAGTAAATTTTTACTATGGTGAAAATTTATAGTGGATTGAATTGGGATGGGATGGGCAGTTTGAGGTTGTTATGGCTGACTTGCTTGAGTGGAGTGGCGCTATGCGCTGACTATATTGACTTCCATCCAGCAGCTTCGGGGCCGTGGTTTACTGGGCCGTTATTGACGGCATCGGCTTTTACGATCCCTAATGGTCACTATAATATTCAGCCTTATCTATATGCCAACAATAATTTTGGATTATTTAATAGACATTGGCACACAGTGAGATTTCCTGAGGCAGCTTCTAATATCAATTTAGAATGTTATCTACAGATGGGGATTACTCCATTTATGGATTTTACCATAGCACCCTCATTTTTCTACAACTATGTTGGTGATGAAGAGAGCTCTTGGCGTTTTGGTGATCTATATACAGAGGTAAGCTTTCAGCTTGCTCAGCAGAAAGGTGATAAGGGGTTCACTGCGAAGTTTGCGATTGGAGAGCTTTTTCCGACAGGGGTCTACCAACATTTAAATCCAAACAAGCTTGGTACCGATTCTTCTGGCGGAGGAACTTTTGCAACGACATTTCAATTTATCTTTTCTAGACGTTGGAATACATACACATTTCATTATTTAGCAGCTAGAATGAGCATGGCTTGCACTCTCTCGCCCCAATTGGCTGTCCATGGTCTAAACTCGTACGGTGGAGACCGAACCACAAGGGGGCGTGTCTTTCCGGGAACTTTATTCCCTCTCCTCTTTGGCTTTGAATACAACATGACTCAAAACTGGGTGCTCGCACTCGATGTTGCAAATGCCTTAAGACTGAAAACTAAATTCAGAGGTGAGACTATTTTTCCGGTTGGATGGGACTGGGCCTACTCGCTTAGCTTTGCCCCGGCAATCGAATACAACTACAGTGCCGAGGTCGGCCTCATCGCCGGCGTCTGGTTCAGCGCCCTTGGCAAAAACAGCTTCAACTTCCTCAACTACGTCGTCTCCCTCAACTGGTACATCTAACCAATTATATAATCAATATCGATGCAAACCATTGGTAATAAGATTTTTTTTACCACAGAGATCACAGAGGACACAGAGAAAAAACAGAAAGTTTTTTTTCGCGCAGCGCTTCTGCGCTCTCTGTGCTGATTTTTTTTATTTAATTAGCACTTTTAATGGCTTCAAAAATCCAGTCGATGACAATTTTGTCCATCCAGCGAAATTCTTTGAAGATGTTGAGGCCCACAAAGCCGATGTGACCGCCATGTTCTGTTTTATAGACGGAGACATTTGAGGGAAGCGTGATGTCGTCTAAGATCGAGGCTTTAATGATGGGGTCATCGTTTGCAAAGAGGATTTTAGTTGGGAGGGCAATTTTAGAGACAACTCTTTTAGAACTTGAGTAGTAATAGTATTCAAGGGCGCTTGAAAATTTAGCGATTGGGGCGGTATAAATTTCATCAAATTGTGCTAAGGTTACACACTTAGGAAGGTTGTGGGGAGCAAGGTCGAAATACTTATGTCTGAAATTTACTTCACTTACTAATAGCTTTAAGAAATAGTTGGCATAAATCTGATTTTCAGGGAGGGTAAAGAGTCTTGCGCTTGAAAGAAGCTCTGCAGGTGGGCTAACAGCAATAACCCCTTTTAAATATTTTTCCCCTTCACTTCCAAGTTCTCCTGCAAGCTTAAGTGAGATATTTGCCCCAAGAGAGACTCCTAACAAAAGCTTTGGCGATTTTGGAAAGAGCTCTTTTACACTCTCTAATACTTTAAAAATATCATTGCTTGAACCGCTGTGATAAATCCCTTTTGCGAGTCCTTTTCCGCTACCACAACCTCTCAGATTAATCCGGATAGCTTGAATACCACTTTTATACAATTTTCTAGCTATCCGTTTCATATAATGAGATTTATGCGATCCGCAGAGGCCATGAATCATTAACACAGACCAGTCCCCTTCTTTCCAATTCTTTGGAGTTGAAATTTCAAGAGCAATCAGATCGCCATCTTGAAGGGCTACATGATGGCTTTTTGATTTCAGCTCAGGTTCAAAATCGATAGCAGATCCTATCAATGTTTGATAGTACGAACTCTTAATCAATGGCTTAAAGTTTAAAAACGACCCTTTCATTCAGATTTATCCAATCATTTAGCGACTCTCTATATAAACTTATAATTGCTGACGCAATTTTTATCACCAACTTCTTAAAAGTTTATTAATTATTGTGATATAGTGGGATTTTAGTTATAAGAAAAGAATCAAACATAAGAATGGATCATATGGACATACAAACTACTTATAACCAATATTCTGAGATAAAAACCTCCCTTCCAAATATTTTTGGGAAGTGCCTAGGCCTTGAAAGCAAAGATCTATTATCTATTCAAATTCATTCGCCTAAGATAGTTCCGCAGAAGGAGTTAAACGAAACTGAAATCCTCGATTATGCAAATGAAAACCTCCCCTTATTTGGTAAATTAGTGACAGATGAGAGAGGTTTCACCTATCTTGACATTGAAAATGAATACATTTATGAACTTCTCCCTTTTCTTGAAACTTTTGGTGCAACAAATCCCCCTTATTTCGATGCAATCTATAACGCAGGGGCACATGTAAGCGTCATACTTGCTTCCGAAATCCATCCCCCACTAAATCTCGAAGAATTTGAAGATGATATTCCCTTTACAATCACCGGCTGTTATTCTGTTGAGCCTGAAAACTGGCTTGAAATGGAAACTATTTGGTTCCTAACAATTGATGCACCAAAACTATCTGAGATTCGCTTAAATCTTGGCCTCTCTCCGAAAATTCAGGACCACGAATTTCACATTACTATCGCGGTAAAAAAACGGTTTCTCTCAATTCATGAGATTCTCATGCATGAGAATCAGACCATTTTTATCAAAGATCTTTTTTAGTTTTATTAAAGAAACCATTCAGATAATATTTACTTTCATATTTTTTAAAAAAGGACACTATATGAAACTAAAATATTATCTATTAACAGCAGTAATGCTATCTATTTCGCTTTCTGCAACAGCAGATATAGAAGAGCCGCCTGTTAACCAATTTTGCGATACAGAAGAGCCAGAAATTAGGAGAGTTAATATCCAGGCAATTCTTGCTTCAAACAATGAAGAAGAGCCTCCTGTTGAACAGTTTTGTGATGTATGCAAACCTGAGTTAAAAAGAGTTAATCTTCAGGCTATTCTTGCTTTAAACGATACAGAAGAGCCGGAAGAGCCTACTCTTGACATCCAAACAATTTCAAACGACACACCATACCGTTTATTAGCTAACAAAGACCCGCAAGGCTGGAACGTTGAACTAGATGACGGTGCCATTTGGAGAGCTGTTGACTCATCTAGCGCTTATCAAATCACTCATTGGAGAACAAATGATCCTCTAGTGATTCACCCTACTTTCGCTCCAGGCTGGAGTGGTGGAAGATACTATATCCTTAACGAAAGATTGAACAGCATTGCAATTGTTGAACTTTCAGCAGGTCCTATACTAAACAGAGCTACAAACAGTCAAATCACTTATATCGATTACTCATCAGGTGTCGTTCAAATACAAGATGGGGCAGGAAGAGCTTCATATTTTAGATTAGATTATGCTGACAGAACTAATTTCCAAAAATGGAGACCAGGTCAATCAGTTATTCTTGGCTCTAATGCAGATTGCTACGCTGGATGGTTTTCTAGCCACCAATTTATCTTAATTAATGTTGAAGCCAACACTTATGCTTGCGCAACTTTAGATTAATCTAACCAAAGGATATAAAATATGGATTCTTCATCAGTATCACCAAGACATTCACCAGCGTTACCAGCCCATGCACACGCCACAAGCCCTCCTGCAGCAGAGCGCAAACTAGAGTGCATTAATATGAAAACAGCCGCCGTTGCAATAGCTGCTTTAGCTGTTTGCATTTGGCTTGCTCCAACAGCAGCCGCAGCACTTGTCTACTCTGTATTAGCTGTTTCTGTCATAGCAGTAGTTCTTTTGGCAATTAATTGCATAAATGAGAGCGACTTGCCTTCAACCACTGTTCATCATAGTTCAGTGAGACGTGATGTACATCATGTTTATCATCAAACATCTGCAAGAGCTCCTGCTGCTCCAAGTCTCGATTGGGCTGCAAGATCGTATGGAAGCAATCCACCAGCACTACAAATTTTCTCTGAACGCACCCTGCGCGGAGAGCCTCCTAGGCAAGCACCTTATAGTCATCCACCTGCGGTGTCTTATGTGCCAATGGATCAAGGAAGAGCTCGAGTTGGCGGAAGCCAATCATCAGGTTATTATGCCGGAGCTCCAGTTGGCGGCACTTTCTTATCCCCATCTAGTGGCCCACAAAGAGCTGTAGTTGGCGGAGGCTCAAAGCTTCCAGGACAGCCTTACTAGTTATTAGTCGTTTTTGGGGTACAGCTCTTTTTGATAAGGGCTGTACTCTTTTTTTTCTGGTTGAAAAATAGAGTAGTAGATAATCCCTTCATATAAGTGAATTTGCGAGAAGCCTACAAAGGGCGACCTTTTATCGTCGATGAAGGCTATGCTAGTACTGATCTGATTCGGAGTGACTGGATAAGTTTGCAGATAAGGCCTTATCTCCTCATTTTGGTTCACATACTCGATAAATGCATTCACTGTAGTTGTTAGCAGTGCTTTAGCTTCTTCGGCTGAGAGCCTTTTTTTTATCTCAAAATCGATATAGAGAGAGTCTATCTTCTTATTTGTATAAAAACCTCCTGATCCAAGGGAGTGGAGCCCATCACTTTTTTCCACCTGATGAGTGAAAGCAAGTGCCGTATCTTGCGCCTGCTTTGCATATTCTGGAGGTTTAGCGCATGCCGAAAAGACACACCCTACGATTATCAGCTGCTTCAATACACCCATATTCACCTTCTGCTATAATAAAGAATAAAAAGAAATATATAATCATGAAATATAAATTAATTTCCTCTCTCTCTTTTATATCTCTATATGGATCCACAGGCGCTTATTTATTAGCTCTTTGGAGAGCTTCAATTGTGGAGGGTTTTATTTCACTTTTGGGCGTTTTGATTTTCTATAAATTGAGCGCCTCTTTCATTTATTTTGCAAAAGAGTGGATGATAGCATCGATTATTACTTTTATCTTACTCTTTATTGCCTTGATCTTTGAGACCCCTTTTCTCTCATTTGGGATCGCAATCTCATTTTTAGCAGCGACGTTTATACAGGTCTATTTAGATGAGATGTGTCGTTCCAAAGAAGAATAACTGGGACTTCGTGCTCAAAACCAATGATTGATTTAGAGGCTGTTGATAGAAACAGATAGGTTCCAAAGAAGACTGGAAGACCGAGCCATCTTGCAGCAATTGCTCTTGAAATATGTCCACTTGAAAAAATAGCAATATCTCCTCCTAAGCTCTTAAGATTTTCTATTAAAAGATCGGCCCTTTTTGCAATCTCGCTACTCGTCTCACCCTTTGGGGGATCTCCCGTAAAAATGGTCCAACCAGGAGCATTTTTATGAATCTCAGTAGTTGTAAGTCCTTCATAGCCACCGTAATTCCATTCAAGAAGGGCGGGATCAAGCTGCATCTCCTTGCCAAAACCTGCAAGAATGCAAGACTCTTTAGCTCTTTTAAGTGGGCTTGAAAAGACATGATCAAATTTCATCCCTTTCAAGCTCTTCCCTAGGCATCTAGCCTCTTGCTCTCCATTAGGAGAGAGTTCAATGTCTGTCCACCCGGTATGTCTACCAGAAACAGTCCACTCCGTCTCCCCATGGCGAAATATATATACTTTCATTACTCTAAACTACAGCTACTGCCGAATTCTTTTCAACTGCGCCTTGTGTATACTCACTACTTAATACCTCTTTGCACACTTCAGCCATCTGAAAGTCTAATACTTTTAGACGTTTAAAAATGGCTTCGTTCTTGCCCGCCTCTTTTGAAAGTTCCTGGTGAAGGACGAGAAGTTTTGTAAAGTACTCAAACATATGCTTTAAAAGAAACCCGCTCTCAACTTTTTTGATCACAGATTTCATCTCACCAGAAGGGAGTCTCTCTTTTGTTAAAACTGGATATTTTCTAGGGCGTCCTCTGGCTCTTTTAACTGCCTCTTCACCAACAATTGCTACTACTTCTTTTTTTGGTCTGCCTCTTCCTCTTTTAATTCTCTCTTCCACCCCTTCAATTTTTGCTTTAGGTGGTCTACCTCGACCTCTTTTGATAACTTCTTGAGACGTGTTTGTAACTTGAGTATTATTATTGTCTATCATAACTAACTGCTCCGTATTATTATAAGTATAGTTTATTTTTTAACTATACATAATAATAATTAAAAACAAAATAATTATTTTAAATAATACCGAGAAGGTTTAGTAAAATGATTACAATAATGACGGGACTTATATACTTAATATTAAATCTTAAGTACTTAGAAATCGAGGTGTGTTTCTGATAAAATTTTCCAGTTCCCTCTTTTAAGTGGACAAAAGCGCTTTCAACCCCCCACTTCCATCCAACAAGTATGACTGCTGATAGTCCTCCAAGTGGAATCAAAATGTTGATGCTTAAATAAGAAATGGCATCAAAGAAGTTCATCCCAAAAAATGTATATCCCTTCCAAACACCAAATGATAGAGCGCTTGGCACCCCTAAAAGAAAGGCTCCAGATCCTGCACAAATAGTCGCCTTATGACGACTCCACTTTCTTTCATCGATAAAATATGAAATCAGTGGTTCCATTGCAGATATCTGAGAAGTTAGCCCTGCTAAAAAAATTAAAAGGAAGAAGAGTATCGCTAAAAAATAGCCCCCAGTGATTTGTGAAAAAATCATGGGGAGGGTTTGAAACATTAAATTCGTTCCCCCTTGAGGCTCAGCGCCCACCGAAAAGACAACTGTAAAAATAGCCATCCCTGCCAAAAGTGATACGATGATAACTGACATAGCAATGGGAAACGCAGTTCTTGGAATATTTTCTGTTTTCGGTATATAGCTTCCATAAGTGACAAGCGTCCCTTGACCAATACTTAATCCAAAGAGTGCTTGCCCGAGAGCCATAATGATTGCTGCAGGGGTAAGACTTTTCCAATCGGGGGCAAATAAGAAAGCTAGCCCCCGGCTAGCGCCACTCATTGTTAACCCTTTAATAACAAGGATTGTCAAAATAATAAATAGCATCGGCATAAAGATTCTATTTGAACCTTCTATCCCTTTCTGAACGCCGATAAACAATATAATGGTAGCTAGGAACATAAATCCAAAATGGGTACCTACTGCCCAAAATGGTGATCCAACATGCTCTAAAAAATAACCTTGTGATTCAGCGATGGTTTTAAAATGCGTTATGCCCCCTAAAAGAGAATCCCCCAAGTAACCGAGAGTCCATCCGCAAATAACACTATAAAAAGAGCTCACAATAAACCCTGTCATTATTGTCATAAAGCCAATAGAGCCCCATCCCTTCCCTTTTCCAAGGGCGCGATAAGCGCCACACGGATTAAGATGTGTTTTCCTACCAATCAAAATCTCTGATATTAAAACAGGCAAGCTGACAAAAACGAGAAAAACGATAAAAAGAAGGACGAATGCAGCCCCGCCATTTTGACCCACTATATATGGAAATCGCCAAATACTGCCAAGTCCAACGGCAGATCCAATTGCGGCCCACATAAATCCAATATGTGATTTCCAAAGTTCTCTCTTCATGGCAGGATATTGTAAATTTTACGAAAAAATACTACCAGTAAAATCTTCCCTCACGCTACCATTCCTCACTAAAAATGAAAACTTGCCAAAGCTATTATCTTTTATCGTCATTAAATTTTTGGAATATTTCCTGCTTGGAAAAGACTCCTTTTCCAAGTAAAAAATGTCTTATCAATATCACTGCTCTTGTAGGATACATTTTAATTTTCTTTATCACACTAACTGAGCTTGCCTTATCCGCTATTTTCAACACGCTCTCATCTCTAACTTATTGTAATATTTCATTTACTAGATCTGCGATTGTTCTAAGCGCATCCTTCTGCAATGCCACCGTTATCTATCAACTTTTTTCTAGCGGAATCCCAACACTTCCTAATTTACAATAAACATTTTCATGCCTATACTCGTAAGCTTTAGAGGATTCCTTATGACAAAAAAAATTAATGTTTTCATCTTAACGATGATCAATATAGCAACCATTCTGAGCATCAGAAATTGGCCTATAAGTGCCCAGTATGGATTCTCTTCAATTATATTTTTGTTACTAGCCCTCTTCTTCTTCTTTATTCCTGCAGCAATGGTTTCAGCAGAGCTTGCTACCGGTTGGCCTCAAAAGGGCGGTGTTTTTGTCTGGGTAAAAGAGGCTCTTGGGCACAGATTTGGATTTCTAGCGGTATGGCTCCTTTGGCTAGAAAATGTTGTCTGGTATCCAACTATCCTATCCTTCATTGCTGCAACGATCGCCTATATTATAAACCCCGCATTGAATGGCAATAAGTGGTACACGTTTCTAGTCGTCATAACTGTTTTTTGGCTCATCACATTTGTTAATTTAAAAGGGGTGCAAGTCTTTGGATGGATTAGTTCAATATCTGCTATATTTGGAACTCTGATACCCGGCACCCTAATTATTTGCTTAGGTTTTGCTTGGTATGCTTTGGGATACCCTTCCAATATTACCTTTTCATTAGAAGCACTAAAACCTAATCTGAATCACTTCTCCGATCTAGCCTTCCTCGCAGGTGTCATACTTAGTTTCGGTGGAATCGAGATGTCGGCTGTTCACGCAAAGGATGTAGAAAATCCTCAAAGAAACTACTCCAGAGCTATTCTTTATTCAGCATCCATTATTATTGTACTAACAATTTTAGGTACTCTTGCAATCAGCGTCATTATCCCAAAGGATGACATCAATCTAATTTCTGGAAGCATAGAGGCCATATATAGCTTCTTTAAACAATTTGGACTAGAGAAGTTTATACCACTTATTGCCCTCCTAATCCTAATCGGGCCGCTTGGTGGCGTAAGCTCTTGGGCAGCAGGCCCTTGCAGAGGGCTTTTAGCTGCTGCTGAGAAAGGAGACTTCCCTCCATTCATGAGAAAAATCAACAAGCACGACATGCCTGTAAATGTGATGCTTATTCAAGCTGTTATCGTAACACTTCTCTCTTTTGCATTCATTTTTATGCCCAATGTATCAAGCTCATTTTGGATGATCACCGTTTTGTCAGTACAACTTTATACCGTTATGTACGTGCTAATGTTTATTTCAGGCATTGTCCTTAGATACAAAAGAAAAGATGTACAGAGACACTATAAAGTACCATTTGGCAATATCGGTATGTGGATCATCTCGTGTATGGGTATTTTAGGCTGCCTCTTCACCTTTGTTATTGGCTTTGTCCCCCCATCTCCGGTCGATACAGGAAGACTACTCTTCTTCGAACTCTTCATCGTACTTGGCCTTATCATCTTCTGCTCCACACCACTCATCATCTTCCAGCTCCGCCACCTCTGGAACGACAAATAGAAAAAAGCAAAAAAATAAAGAAAGATTTTTCACCAGGTCCGATCGGTAACATAGGTTACATTTGATTCACCAACATAGGTAACACTTTTATGTTAAAAAATGTTTACTATACCAGTAAGTTTATATCCGGTTTCTGATCGTTAGAGGGAAGTTTTAGGCTATAACTTATTTTCTGTC
>CANJWO010000014.1 GCA_947478685.1 Chlamydiota bacterium
AAGTTTACACAGTATGTGCCCTTGGGTTTCATTAGGCATTAGCCGGCGCTGAAGCAGGCCGTGTGTTTTCACACGAGCGATGCAAGCGAATGGAACCCAAGGGATACAGACGCAGTAAAATTATCAATGCAAATTTAATTCGCTATAATATTAACTTAAAATTATTATTTTATACGGGGCTGAAGTTAAGTTGCTCGAGCGATTTTTTCAAGATGGGGGGAAATCCCATAATGCGCATTTGGGTGATCGCTTTTTTCATTTCGGGACTGTCGGGGATAGCGATGCCGAATGCAAAAAGGAGATGACTGATATCTGCCCTAACTTTACGTGAGAATTTATCAAAAAGACCAAACGCCTCATGTTTAAATTCGACTAGAGGATCTTTTTGTGCAACAGAGCGCATAGAGACCTCTGTACGAAGATGATCGATTGAGAGGAGGTGTTCTTGCCAATGTCTATCGACTGATTGAATGAGGAGTGATCTAATTACATTTTGCATAACTGATAGAGGTTCCGGCTCTTTTCCACCAAACATTTGCATAATGCCAACCATTTCAGCTTCCTGTTTTATCTTCTCTTTAAAGCCCGAAACAATTTTTTGTGCCGCTAGTGTCTCTATCGCTTCAGCGGTTAGTGTTTCATCACTAAATGCATTTTCTTCAATTAAGATAGGAAAATGGGTCATTAAACATTTGCGATATTCTTCAGGAAGCCATCCCCCTTCTTCCATCCGATTTTGAAAGTAGGGTTCGCTTAAAGTGGAGCAGAACGCCTCTAAGATCTCTGTAGTAAGAGGTAAAAGGTCGGGGGTGTGTAAAATCTCATTTCGGAAGCTATAGACCTCAGTCCGGTGTTTGTTCATCACATCATCGAACTCGAGGGTGTGCTTTCTGATCGTATAGTTTCTTTGCTCAATTCTCTTTTGAGCCGTTTCAATTGAACGGTTCAGGATGGGAGCTGAGATAGCTTCGCCTTCAGGAGGGCGGAATTTTTGTAGAATAGTGGTAAGTTTGTTTGAGGCAAATAGTCTCATAAGGGAGTCTTCAAAGGAGACATAGAACTTGGAAGAACCTGGATCACCTTGTCTTCCTGACCTGCCGCGTAGCTGACGGTCAATTCTTCTTGATTGGTGTCTCGATGTTCCAATAACATGTAGGCCACCAAGAGCTGCAACGCCTTCGCCGAGCTTAATATCAGTACCCCGTCCAGCCATGTTGGTTGAAACTGTAATTGAACCTTTTTGACCCGCGGCAGCTACAATTTCGGCCTCTTTATCATTCTGTTTTGCGTTCAAGACAGTGTGCGGGAGCTTTTGGTTCTTTAAAATACGTGATAGCTTTTCAGAAATCTCAACAGTTTCAGTTCCAATTAGAATTGGGCGTCCTTTCTCATGAATTTCAGTAAGTTCCTTTATGATCGCGTTGTATTTTTCCCGCTCTGTCATATAGATTTCGTCATTAAGATCGTCCCTTTGGCATTTTTTGTTTGAGGGGATTTCTAAAACTTCGATCTTATAGATCTCTTTTAATTCTTGAGCTTCAGTAATTGCAGTACCGGTCATTCCGGCAAGTCTTGCATAGAGACGGAAATAGTTTTGAAGGGTGATTGTTGCGTATGTCTGAGTCTCTTTTTGGATAGCAACAGCCTCTTTTGCCTCAATTGCTTGGTGGAGTCCGTCAGAAAATCTACGACCTGGTTGTGGACGGCCTGTATTTTCATCAATGATGACAATTTTCCCTTCCTGGACGATATAATCGACATCTTTTTCCATCAGAAGGTGGGCTCTAAATAGTTGTCTCACATTATGTGAAGTCTCTTTCCGAAGTGAGTCGGCCTCTCGGAGCTCTACTTTCTTTGCCATCTTCTCTTGCTCTGACAAGATAGTGTTGGCGTCAATTAGTGCATACTCATGACCAAGATCAAGCATCGTAAATGCATTTCCGTCGCCATGCCAATGTTTAACACCTAAATCGGTAATTTCATATTCGTTATTGCGCTCATCGACAATAATAAAGAGTTTAGCAAGAGCTTCTAATCTCTCTTCTTTGTTTTGGTCACCCCAGTAATAAGTTTCAAGAAGATCAAGCTTTGCTCTAAGATCGGGATTTTCACGAATTCGCTTTAAAATCTTGTTTATTGGCGTCCCTTTTGAGACAAGCCACAGTTTTTTAAGGGCCCCCTGAAGTTCTACCTCTTGTTCTTTTGTGAGCTTTGAGGATTCAGTGTTCTCTTCTAAAAGATTGAGCCCTTCTAAGATTCTTCGTGCCTCTGATGCAAGTTTATTGCACTCATCTCTTTGCAATTTGACCATCTCGCTAACCGGCTCTTTTAGGACGTCATACATCTGTCTAGAGACAGAGGAGGGGCCTGAAATAATAAGGGGAGTTCTAGCTTCATCAATCAAAATAGAATCGACTTCATCAATGATTGCAAAATAGTAGCCTCTTTGACATTGCTGTTCTTTATGAGTTGCCATTGAGTTGTCTCTAAGATAGTCGAAACCAAATTCAGAAGCTGTACCATAAACTATGTCGGCAAGATAGAGATCACGTCTCTTTTCTATTGGGGCACCATTTGTGAGAACAGAGACAGTAAGTCCAAGCCATTTAAAAATTGGGCCAATCCACTCTGCATCCCTTTGTGCTAAATAGTCGTTTACTGTGACAAGATGGACAGGCTTTCCAGTTAAGGCATGAAGATAAAGAGGCATTGCTGAGGTAAGGGTTTTTCCTTCCCCCGTTTGCATTTCAGCAATTGAACCATAATGCATTGCAATTGCGCCTACCATCTGGACATCATAGGGGATCATGTCCCATTTTTGATTGTAGCCAGAGACGTGGATATCGGTACCAATCAGCCTTCTACAGACGTTTTTAACGAGGGCGTAAGCTTCTATAAGAAGGTCGTCAGTTGTTTCTCCGTTTTTTAACCGCAATTTAAATTCGGCAGTCTTTGCGCGAAGTTCATTATCTGAGAGCGTTATAAATTCCTCTGCCTTATCATTAATTTTTTTAACAATACGGAAGTATCGCTTAACCAAGCGTGTCTGCTGTGTTCCAAATATTTTTTTTAAAAATCGCAACATTTTCCCTGTCAATTAAATTTCTAACCTCTTATTTTAACTAATAAACTCTTTTATGACCATTTATATTGTAGATAGAAAGACAGAAAAAAAACTTGAAGAAATTGTGTACGGTGAATCGCTCTTGCAGCTTGTTTACAGACAAACAATTTTTTCAAAATGCCTTCGCACTTTGATCTCAAAGCTGCCTGTGGCCTCCTATTTGTTCGGAGTCTGGCAAAAAACCCCTTTTTCAAAAAAACAGATCGCACCGTTTGTTAAAAAATTCCTTGTTAATCTAGATGAGGCTGAAACGGGGGAGTATCCAACTTTCAACGATTTTTTTATCCGAAAGCTCAAAAAAAATGCGCGGCCTATATCCGTAGATGGCGTTGTAGCTCCTGCTGATGGAAGATATCTAGCTTATGACAATATTGAGCTCCATCAACAAGTTTTTGTAAAAGGGAAAAAGCTCTCGATCGCAAAGTTGCTTTCAGCCGACGCAAATAGATACAATGACGGCTCACTTCTTATCGCAAGACTTGCCCCTCCCGACTATCACAGATTTCATTTCCCTGTCGATTGCACCCCCTCAGCCCCCAGAAGAATTGGTGGATATCTTTACTCAGTAAATCCTGTCTCTTTAAAATCCAACATCTCCTATCTTTCTGAGAATAAGAGAGTGGTAATAGAATTAGAGACAGAGAAATTAGGCCTTGTCTCATTTATTGCTGTAGGTGCTACAAATGTTGGGAGTATCAACTTTACCTATCATCCGAAGAAACTGTTTAAAAAAGGGGATGAAATCGGCTACTTCTCCTTCGGCGCCTCAATGGTCATAGCTCTCTTCGAACCTGGCAAAGTTACCTTCTCTTCCGACCTAATCAAAAATACCAAAGCCGGAATGGAGACCCTCTGTCAAATGGGGCAGCCTTTAATCACCTCTTTATGCTAATATTTTGTCCTACATAGGAGGAATATATGTCAATTTCAGTAAGAGGAGCGCCATTAGAAAGGCCTCCAGTAAGTTATCTGCCATTAGAATACTTAGCTCAAGCCTCACCTCCTGACGCCACTCAAATTGAAGAGATTGTTGATCCTAAAGATGAGCAAATAGAACAAATGCAAAATCAGATAGTCCGCTTAGAGAGTGAAATTAGACGTTTACAGAGAATAATAGCATGTATGGAAGATCCTTCCGGCGTTAAGGAGACGTTACCCTTTTGATATTTTTTCGGCAGTTAATTGTTAAAAAGCTGAACCGGCGCCACCGTCTGCTGGTCTATCCCGTATAATATGACCGGTTTTATCGACACCTAACGAGAGAAATGGGACAGATTCATCTGGGGTATCTCTAAGAGCAAAAAAGTGAGTTGCTGATAAAGCTTCAAGCGCACAAAGTTCTGAAATTCGATCTACATCTGGATTTGGAGGTTCCCTATCTATACATTCCTGATAGTACCATCCCATTTGAGGACCCTTTTGTATTATGGGTCCGATTGCTCTTTCAAGTGTACGGCTTAAGGGATCGCCTCGAGCTAAATCTTCACATAGCTTTTTTTGCACCATTTTTACGAGCATATTAAGTGGAAAATGATCTATGACGGCTTGAGTTAGCTCTGATGAGCTTTTGTCAATAAGTTCTCTTCGAACCACTGCAAGATGAGGGTCGAATATAACTTCACTTGTTAATAGGCCAAGTCTACGGCCTATAAGATTTGTAACGTATTGACTTACATGAGTGTCTGATAGGCCAGCTAGCCGGACTGTTTCAGAGAGATCACCATCTATAAAGGCTTGTATCGCATTTCGAATAATATGGTGAATATATTGGGTAAAGAAATCGATTTCACTTCGATTAACATCTTGTAATTGAGGTGGTAATAAGCGTTCAATTTCTTCATATCTTATCCGAAGTTGTTCATTTCTTCCTGTTGTGCAGGCATAAAAAGTCCCGGCAAATTCTAATAGCGCAATCTCTCCCTCCGACAGAATTTGGCCACTTTCAGGTAATGGGGGCAGAGCATGAGAGAGATAGTATGACATACAGGCATTGAACTGAACTGTGGTATCAGGAACTTTATCTAAGGGGGCTCCTATTGCTTGCCACCTCAAGCTATCTCTATCTTCACATAAAGTTTTTTCTAGATGGGCAAGTGATCCCAAGCCTCGCTCTCTAAGTGTTTTATTTAGAAGTGTAAGATCACGTGTTTTTAAAGTATCAAACCATGCTCTGATCTCACCACTTGAAACAAGCGGTTTTCCTAAAGCTGTTCTTAAGTCTTGATAGTTCCATTTAAGAAGGATTTTATCTGCTACATCCGTAATTTGAGCAAGATCTAATCGAACATCCTCTCCGCTAACAGTTCTGTAAGGTAGACTTACTGCAATAGTCTCTTCTCGAAGCGCAGGAAAGCGGCTATGTACGACAAAAGGGTTATATTTTCCAAGATTCTCATGTGTTATTGAATACCGCTCCATGATCAATAAACCCATTTCACTATCAGGATTAATTTTTTCTTGGTGGATGAAATTTAAGAGAAATTCAGATACAAAAGTTACTAGTTTTTGATCAGTAGATTTAAGTAATTTTTCAAATTGTGGAAAATGGTCCGATGTAAGTCGTTCTGGAGATAGCTTTAAGAGGTCCTCTTTCTTGTGATGGTTTTGAAATAGCATCGCCCGATGAGCTCTGGGGGGTGTAAAAATTAATAATGAAAGTGTATCTTCAAGCAGATCTGGCGGAAGGTGGCATAGTGTTTTTATGCTACGCTCAGACAACTCTACGTAAGGAAGGAGGGGGAGAATTGAAGTAAATAGGTGTCGATTGTTTGTTAAAAAAGTAGCTGCTCTATAAGTCTCTCCAATTCGATCATGAGGTATACCTTTGCTCACTAATAGTATTAAAACTAGATCGTGAAGGGGTGTAGTTGTGAACATTGCAATTTTATCTAGCTCGGTTAAAATTGTTTCCCCCTCCTCTTTCAATTCAATTACAGAAGAAAGTAATCTTAATTTATCACGCGATTCGCTGTCCTCTGTTTCCCACCGTCTCGTTAATAGCTTGCAAGTATTCTCGAATGCCGGGTTTGCTTGAACTCTTCCATAGAAGGTTTGAAATAGAATATCTGCCCCTGTTTTATGGGGGATTTTTATGGCACTTATCCTGTTGAGTTCTGATACAAACTTTGGAAGGTCATCAATAGTAACAAGAAGCGGCAAAAAATGTAAGCTCCAGAGAAGTACATCGGGATTTTTTATCTGAGTGAGGATCTTGACAAATTCTAAATTTACAAGGTCAGGCCTTTTAATTGCCAAAGATAAGACATTTGAAATGTTTGATTCACTCGAATCCAATTGGCGAAGTATTTTAATAATTTCACAAAATTCCAAAATCTTTAATTCGCTTAGATCAGGCGATTTAAATAACTCACATATCTGTTTCGGATCTTTAAAATTATATAAATTTGAAACTTCTGCAATAACAGCTGCACATTTCTCTTGTAAAGGACTTGGAACCATCTTTAATTGATCCATATAAGAATCCCAGCAAAATTCCCGAGATTTTGGGAGCATTCCTTGGGTCGCGTTATAATAATCTATCGCATGTGGCCACGATTCTGGTGAACAGTCCACCAGCTTATTCCAAAGAAACGTATCAACATGTGCTAGTTTATTCTGAACTAGAGGCGTATGTGTTAATAGCTTTTCTATAAAGAAATTAGTGTAAAGGCATCTCTTCCAGAAAGTCTCAAGTGAGGGAAGATCCATTTCACCTAATGAGAGTCCATATGCCTGAAATATATGAGTTAAAAAAAGCTTTCGTTCACCCTCTGATTTTTCATTTTTTAGACCTGAGTAGAGACGATCAATATAGTGTATATTATATGCAGTTAGTTTAAGTTCCTCATCACCAATACATAAGTAATCCCATATTTCCTCCTTGGACTCTTCAATTTTGCCGAGTGGAAGAGTAGTTATATTTAGAAGCAATGAACGAAGGCGCTCAAAAAAGGGTAGTTTGTAATGAGGTTGATAACTTTCTAATTTTTGATATTGGGTCCGTACTTTACCAAAGAGGGTCGTTGCCTCTTTCGGAACCCTTGGTCCATAATAATCTATCAGCGTACCCCAAGCCTTCTTGACAATATTTAGAATTCTATATTTTTCTCCATCTGAAAAATCGTGATGTGTCTCTCCACTTAAATGAATGATTCCGTCACTTTCAGTCATCTCATCTAGGTTTGTTAAAACAAACTGATGTAAAATATCGTTAGCTTTGCTTGGTTCCATACAAGCAAATAATCAATTTAATTGATTATTTATCAAATGATTTTACTATCTTATTGACGTTAAGCTTCTTGCAGAGCTAGCTGGCCGCAGGCGGCAGCTATGTCGTCGCCCTTCGTGTAGCGACAAGTATGGACGATTTCGTATTCGTCTAGAACGTCTCTGAAAGCAGAAATGTCTGGGCGTGTAGGCTTTTCTAGATTGAGCCCCTGTACTGGGTTGTAGGGGATGAGGTTGACTGTGCATTGTCTATATTGAAGAAGTTTTGCAAGCTCTTCAGCATGTTCAACTTGGTCATTTATTCCGGCTATAAGTATATATTCGTAGGTTATATCGCGTTTGGTCACTTCATGGTAGTCATCAATAGCCTTCATTAGTTCATCAAATTCGTATTTACGTGCATAGGGGATGATTTTTTTTCTAATATGTTGATTTGGAGCATGAAGAGAGAGGGCTAGATTGATTTTAAATGATTCTTGTGAGAGCTTATAGATCTCTTCAACAAGTCCAACAGTTGATAGAGTGATATGCCTTTGTGAAAGACCGAAAAGCTGAGGATCGGTCAAAATGCGAAGCGACTTGACAACCGCATCAAAATTTGCAAGAGGTTCGCCCATTCCCATGTAGACAATGTGATTTACTGCCTCACCCTTCTCCATCAAAAAAGACTGAATTTTAAGCACTTGCTCTACAATCTCACCGGTCGTCAGATTTCGTTTTAATCCCATTTTTCCAGATGCACAAAATGCGCATTTAGCAGGACAGCCTACTTGAGAAGAGACACAAACAGTTCGCCTTTTTTCTGAACAGATCAAAACAGACTCAAGGAGTGCGCCATCATGTAATTTCCAAAGAAATTTCCACGTCTCGCCATCTTCTGACTCTTGGACTTTTACAGGTTCAAGTGCCTGAAATGAGCCTATCGATTTCAAAAGATCTTTTAACGCGCCGCTAAAATTTGACATCTTTGCAGGATCAAGGATAGCTCTGCCATATATCCACTCAGCAAGCTGCTTCGCCCTATAAGAAGGCTCTCCCGCCTCTACAAGAACGCTAGTAATTTCTTCAAAAATTAATGCTGTCCATTCCATAATGAAGAGATTATAACCCTCTCAATGATTGGAGTCAACTATAGCGGTTTACAATAGCCGTTTGAGCAAGCATGCCCCTCTTTACAGCACTTGCCCTCGCAACAGCTCTCTTTTTCTTTACAGCAGTTCTTCCCGCAAGCTTTTTCATCTTTTTGACAGACTTTTCTGGAATCATCGTCATTTTTATGACCTTTTTTTCCACATTGGCACATATTAATCCCCATTTTATTATATAAATTATTTTATACAATGAGTCTAAAATAGTGTATCGTATTAAGGATTAGTCTTCAGATAGTTCGGGGAAAAATGCAAGAGCGAGAGTTTTTAGAGCGATTGTTGTCGCGGTAGTTTTCTTTTCGGGGCTGCTTAATTTGGCGCTAATTTTTTCTTTGAACTCCTCAATAGTGAGGTTGAGGGGTTCCATCAGCCATTTGGAGTAAATGAGGGAGATGTTTTTAAGGAATATGAGTTGTAGTGTCTGATATAATAATGCCCGTTCTGCCGGAAGGTGATGTGTGAGAGAATCTTTAAAGGCCTTCATAGCTTTTGGAATTTCAGAAAGTGCATGGAGGGCTTTACTTTCTAATTTAGAGCGATTTATCAATAGAATTTTGCTTGCCGCAAAGTCTTTAAGAGTTTCGGCTATATAATCTTCAGGGGAAGAATAAAATCTGCCAAGTGGTATGGGCGCATTGATAAGTCTCAGAAATAGATGGTCAGCGAATAGACATAACTCAGGTGAAGGAGTGAGACGAAAAAATTGATGAAGGTTAAGAAGTTCACCTACTAAGTTCTGAATAAGGGTAATTTTTCTAGTTTCAAATAGACTACCTTTAGGGATTCTGCTGGCCATCCCTTCTAATAAAGAGACCCGTTTAGCAAAAGCTAACGAAGTGGGAATCGCCCCATTAGTGAGATTGAACATGAGTAAGCGGAAGCTATTATAGACATGAGTATCGGTTGGGTCAATTTCTGAAAAAAGAATTCTATAGGTCTCTAATATAAGAAATTGAGCGCCGTTTTGAGGGGGAGCCACTTCCGGTCGAAGATCGGGTAAGATTTTTTGTTTCCATTGATCAAAGGAATAGGGAAACTTTCCTTTGCCTATTTTTTCATAAATGAGAGCTTCTCTCTCATAGATCAGATTTTGAAAACTGCTGATTAAGATATCACGCTCAGTCTCTTCAAATTCTTCAATGGATAGAAAAAAAGCTTCAACTGCTGAGTATATTTCTTGAAGTTCAGGGAGAAAGGCTTCATTGAGAAAGGGAATTGCCGGATCAATAGAGTCGATGATCTTTCTAAAGGTGATTATTACATAGGCCTCTGGAAAAGCGTTATAATCAATATGTCTTGCTATCACCGAAAAGATAACTTCCTCTTGATCCTTAATTTCTTTGGATAATTCTATAAAAGCATCAGTTGGAGCAATGCCGCTTTGCTCAAAGAGTGGGGGTAGCTCTCTTAGATGATGTTCGAGGAGGGGAAGGGTTCTGAAATTGAGCCGATCTTCCCTAATTGCCCTCTCAAACCTCGCCTTTAAAATACCGACAAGTTGATCAAGCTCGCTTGCAACAGGGAATGAGAATGTAGTCAGATTTTCCGAAACTTTTTTCAGCTTTTCATAAAAACTGGTAATCGAATCAGATGCTATTTCTACTCGTGCAGAGCAAGCGACAATAGTGTGAACTGGACCTAAACTTTCCATGATATTCCCGTTAAATTGGGTGTAAAGTGTAGTTAAAAATATCTTATGAATCAAGTAAGAATCAAATGTCTGATTCTAATTTTATGGCGGAGCAGATGGGACAGGTGACAAGGTTGTGGCGGAGAGCGGGGCAGTGTGCTCTTGCATAGTAGATGAGTTGGAGATGGAGTTTGTTCCAGTGGGCTTTCGGGAAGAGGGCTTTTAGATCGGCCTCTGTTTGTACGACCGATTTGCCAGATGAGATGCCCCACCTTTTTGCCAGTCTGTGGATGTGGGTGTCGACAGGGAACGAGGGGACTTTAAAGGAGTGGGCCATGACGCAAGAGGCTGTTTTGTGGCCAACGCCTGGGAGGGTTTCGAGAGATTCGAAGGAGGGGGGGACTTTACCGCCGTGATTCTCAATGAGGATTTTTGAGAGGTTCCAAATGGCGTTTGATTTTGTTGGACCAAGTCCGCATGGGCGGACAATGCTAAGGATCTCAAGCGGTGTGAGCTTGATCATATCTGCAGGCGTTTTTGCCTTGGTAAAGAGAATGGGAGTGATCTCATTGACCCTTTTGTCGGTGCACTGGGCAGAGAGGAGTGTGGCGATGAGAAGGGTGTAAGGATCTTCGTGTTTAAGTGGAATTTCGGGATGAGGGAAAAGCTCATCAAGTATGTCTTGTATTATTTTCCGACGCAGAATTTTGCGAATATGGCACCCAAAATATCTTCGGTTACATTTGTCCCAATAATACTTGATAGAGATCTAAGCGACTGCCTTAAGTCAAAGGCTAAAAATTCAGGGGAGACATTATTTTTAAAACCTTGAATGACAGAATCGACCCCATCGATTGCCTCATTTAAGCTTGAAAAGTGGCGCTCTTTTGTAAGAGTAATTTGATCTTTATCTGGAAGTCTGTTTTTCCAAATTCGATCTACAATTTCCCGTTTTAGAGTTGTAAGGCCGGTTTTACATTTTGCAGATATTTTAATACCAGGGATTTGTGGATCTGAGTGTGGAAGATCGACTTTATTCCAAATGATCAGTGCATCAGGATAAGTCAAAAGAAGGTTCTCTTCATCAGAAGAGAGAGGCCTTGTAATATCTAGAAGAATAAGGACAAGATCAGAGCTATCTGCTGCTTTTCTTGTCCGAAGAATTCCCTCTTTTTCGATGATCTCTTCTGTCTCTCTGATACCGGCAGTATCGAAGAGTCGAAAGGGCATCCCTTCAATCAGGAGCTCTTCATGAAGTGTATCTCTTGTTGTTCCTGGGATATTAGTAACAATAGCCCGCTCCTGATCAAGTAGGGCGTTCATTAGAGAGGATTTTCCTACATTAGGGGCGCCAAGAAGGCATAGTGTAGAGCCGCGATTGAATAAGACGCCGTCATGAAAGGTGTTTGCTAATTTGACCATCGCCTCTTTTGTAGCTACTAGCATCTCTAAGAGCTCTTCTCTGGATGCAAATTCGAGCCCCTCTTCAGGATAGTCGACCCATGCCTCAATGATCGCTGTAATATCGGTTAGGCGCTGTTGTAAATCTTTGACAAGTATTGATAGACGGCCTTGTAGCTGATCTGATGCCGCTTGTAATGCAAGTTCGTTTTTTGCAGCAATCAGTTCCTGCACGGCCTCTGCTTGAGCTAAGTCGATTCGGTTATTTTTAAATGCCCGTAAACTAAACTCACCAGGACCTGCTGCCCGTGCCCCTGCCTCTAAAACTCGCGCGAGCACCTTTTGTGTAACAAAAGAGCCTCCATGGCACATGATTTCGACTGATTCTTCGCCCGTATAAGACCGCCCCTCATGCATTACCAAAAGGAGGACCTCATCAATCAAGCTGCCCGCTTTTGAAAAAATCTTTCCTAGATGCGCCGTGTGCGAAGCGTAGCTTCCCACGTTCCCTGAAAAGATTTCGCCGGCCACAGCAAATGCTTTTTTTCCAGAAATTCTTATAATGCTGATTGCCCCTTCGCCAGGCGCAGTCGCTATAGCAGCTATCGTATCATCATTCATCCCAAAGATGATACCCTATGCAATCTCAAAGCTCAAACCAAATTATTACAAGGGGGTCTACACCAATCTATTATTTTAAAATAAATTTTTAACGCCTATATAAGAGCAGAAATTTGAACACTGGCCTCTTCTAAGGTGATTTTAGGGATGAATGGGCAGTCTGATTCTCCAAGGGCCGCGCAAGTTTGAAGGTGTGTGCTATTGAAATACTCAACCCAGGTTTCAGTTCCGTTAGGAGATCCAAAGTCTCCAGTGAGGTTTTTGATAATTGTCCAGAATTTAGCTAATTTTTCAGGGTCAGTTTTTTTTTGTAAGAGGGGCATATTAAGGAGGAGAAAGGCTAATACAATTCCTGTTGTGATCGTTGCATCTTCTTTATTTAGAATAATGTTGCGGAGGGCAATATTGGAATTATAAAGTTTTTTTATTTCTTGAATTGGAGGTGAATAGAAATCTTTAATAATTCTTTTGCAAATGTTAACTCTATGTCTTGGAGCAAGAAATTCAAAGGTAGAAGAATATGATGTTGTGCCAAATGGAACAATCAGGCTGCTGCTACTAATTTTGGCGCTAAGAGGGCCTGTAATATCTGTGGGTGAAAAAATAATTATATTATTAAGGCTTAGATTTCCATGAACAAAATCTCTTAAATGAAGTTCGATTTGTCCCGCTATAATGCTATTGCATATCTGCATAAATTGAGAAGTTGTAATAGAATTTTGATTCGCAATCAATAAATTCGCATCGGAGAAAATTTTTTCAGTAATGTGAAATCCCTTAAAGAGATTGAAGGTTGTTTTGTGTATAACTCTATCTATACATTCTACATGGGACATTCCTTTTAGACTTTCCATAGGCCAAGGTTTGTATTCTCTGAATGGAAGGATATCTTTTATTAGTGACATCCAGCTTGCATTTAGAATTCCAGTCTCACTGATCTGTATCAACCATACATCATTACATTTTATAGAAGAGCTGCGTAGATATTTTTTTTTGTATTTTCGATCAAATTCAATAGCAAAACTAGTTGGATTTATTTTTCGAATAGAGTGAAAATCTGCTTTTTCTACCTTAGGTATTTGTTTTGCAAACACATCGGTATCAGTGAAATAAATCTTTTGATAGTCTAGGGAGTTGAGAAAAATAGAATAAATTCTTTGAATTTGAGTTTGGAGTTTATATAGACTTTGAGAATTGAGGGGCGTAGATAAAACCACTAATTCAACAGGAGGTATATCATGAGGAATTGAAATTAAAATAGGTTGAGGTGGTGTCATTAACAGAGACAGTCTCTCCGCCGCTTCTTCAAGTGAGATCCTAGGTTTTGGGATTTCTTTCCCATCTTTGATGAGCTGATAAACTTGAAGGTTAAAATCTAGCCCAAACTTAGGTATAGTTTTAGTGATCGGTATAAATCCACCCGTAAGATCAGAAACAATAGCCCAAAATAATGCTGAAATTTCGTCGGAAACAGAGATTTGATATTCCTTTAGTAGCATTCCCATATAGGCAAGTGTAAGCCCTAAGCTTGCAATGCCATCTTCTTTGGTCGCTATTAAAGGGGGGCAGTCATCTGATTGATATACTTGATATACAAATGTTTGAGTTAATGGCAGTGATCGGAAGGCGGCTTCTCTGATGAGGATTTCTCGGTGTGATGGAGAGAGGAAATCGGCTGTTTGACCGGTAATTTGTTTACCAAATTCTAGAATGGAATCAATATCACAAAGTTTTGCTGAGTATGAAAATGGCCCATCAATTTTTTTAAAAACAAGTATATTGCTTGGTTTAATATCTCCATGGACTGCTCCAAAATTATTAAGTTCAATCATTCCAAGAACAGCATCTCTGCAAATGCGGATATAATTATAAATATTAGGTTTCGGTTGGATGCAAGAAAAGTGATGTCCATCACAGAGTGCTTTTTCTGCAATATGGAATTGCTTTTGCATTGATTTACTAGTGGCAATGGTAATCTTTTCGACACATTCGACATATCTCATACTAGAAAGAGTTTCATAAAAACGTGGCGTAAACGGCTCTTTTTGAGCTTCTATGTCTTTAACAATTGCTACAGGGGTGATCTCCAATTCAGTGGGGGCAACTACTTTTATTCGGAGAGCTGCACGAGCAACTTTATAAACTCCATTACCAAGCTTTATTTGAGGATCTTTTCTATTTTTTGTAACAATGAAGCTAGATTCGGTTATCCTTCTTAGCGAGTGTGGGCAAGCAGGGTTTTTAAAAAATGCGCTGCCTATCGAATTTCTGATATTAAAATAAATTTTTAGAGTAGAAGGGTTAGCTTTAAATATCTTATAGGCAAGTGAAATAATTGATTTATCTTCTTCAGATATCGGGATTATTGATAAGTAATCAGAAGATAGGGTTGAGGGGTCAAAGGGCCTAAATTGCATTTTTAGCATGTTAAATCTTCTTTAGTGCATTTGTGATTAGTCTTGGAAGGCCTATAATCTCATCGGAATTATTATCCATCGCCTTTTTGATGGCCGATTCAGCAATCTTTTGATTGTAGCCAAGACGAATGAGGGCAAGGGTCGCATCACTTATTAACTCATGATGGATCCCTTTAGTAACTTTGATAGCATCATCCGGTTTGATCCGACCTTTTAGTTCTACAATAAGACGCTCAGAGCTTTTTTTCCCAATTCCCGGAATTTTACAAAGAAGGGTGGTGTTACTTGTTTCAATTGCTTCATGAAGATCATTTACACTAATGTGACCAATGATCGAAAGGGAGGTCTTTGCCCCAACCCCTGAAATAGAGGTAAGAAGCTCAAAAAGCTCTCGATCTTTTCTAGAAATAAAGCCAAATAACTTCATGTCATCTTCACGAACAACAAGAGCAGTAAAGAGTTGGCAAGTCATCCCGGATTGCAAAATTGTTGTATAAAGATTGACCGGAATATAAATCTTATACCCAATGCCACCTACATCAATGACAGCATACTCCGGCGTAATGTGAGAGACTAAACCTTTGATCGATTCATACATCCATATACTATAAAATATAAGTTAAATTTGAAGCAATATTCATCTGGCGCTGCTATATACCGCCATCAACCCTCTATTGAGATCGGAACTTGCGATTTTATCTTTTCAAAATCAACTAGATATAAGAGCAGAAATTCGAACATATGCCTCTTCTAAGGTGATTTTTGGGATGAATGGGACGTGAGATTCTATTGGCAAAGCACCAATTTGAAGGTGTGTTGCTTCATTAAAAGCATCCCAGGTTTGTGTTGCTTCAGGAGATCCAAAACCTCCAGTAAGATCCTTAAGAATTGACCAAAATTTATTAAAATTTTCTGGTCCAATTTTTTCTTGTAAGGAGGTCATGTTAAGAAACAGATGAATTAATACAATTCCTGTTGTAATTGTTGCATCTTCTATATTGAGAATAGTATCGCGGAGGTGAATTTTGGAATTATAACGATTTTCTACATCGTTAAAGGAGGGGGAATCGCTAGTTAAGCGAATATTTCTATAAGTGCTAAGTCGATGTCTTGGAGCTAGAATTTCAAATCTAGAGCAGTTTGATGTTGTGCCGAATGGAATAATATGGGGACTATTAATGGTTTTAGCGGTAAGATCGCCTGTAATACCTGTGGGTGCAAATATATGTATATTGTTTGTGCTTAGATTTGAATGGACAAAACCATTTGAATGAAGCTTGATTTGGTCATTTATAATGCAAATACATATCTGCATAAATTGTCGGGCTGAAAAAAAAGTTTGATGATTAACAAAAAAATTTCCGTCGCAAAAAATTTTTTCAGTAATATGAAATCCCTTAAAGAGGTCATAGAAGGATGCGTGTATATGTCTATTTACACATTCTTCATCGAGGACACCATTTAGACTTTCTATAGGCCAAGCCTTGTATTCTCTATTTGAATCGATATCTTTTATTAGTGACTTATAGCTAGCATTTAGCTTTCCGGGCTCCCTGATCTCTATCAGCCATATGTTATTAGATTTTATAGAAGTGCTTTGTAGAGTATGCATTTTATTTTTTCGATCAAATTCAATTACAAAACTAGTTGGATTTATTTTTCGGATAGAGTGAGAATCGAGATCTCCTGCTTGATGCGTTTGTTTTACAAATGCATTGGCGTCATTAAAATAAATTTTTTTATATCCTCCAGAGAGGAGGAAAATAGAATAAATTCTTTGGATTTGTGCTTGGAGTTTACCCAAGCTTTTAGATGAGGCGGGCGGACATGAAACTGTTAATTCAAATGGGGGTATATCATCTGGAATTTCAAGTAATATAGGTGAAGGGGGTGTCATTAATAAAGTCAGGCGCGCCTCTGCTTCTTCAAGGGAAATTCTAGGATTTGGAATCGGAGTATTATCTTTTATGAATTGTGCGGCTCGACTTATAGAATATATAAAAAATGGAGGTCTATTTGTATATCCAGAGGGTTCTATAAAACCGCCGGTAAGATCAGAGACAATCTGCCAATATAGTTCTGAAATTACTTTTGGAACCCTGATTTTATATTCATCTAGGAGCATCCCCATCCAGGCAAGTGTAAGCCCTAAGCTTGCTGTACTATTGCTTATTTTTCCTTCTATTTTGGTGCGATCAGATTTTCTATATGCCAGATGTATTAATTCTGGAGTCATAGCTATTTTATTTTTAATAAAATGATGGATAAAGTATTGCAGGATTTTTGGAGAGAGAAATTCGAGCGTTTGGCAGGTGTGGGGTTTTCCAATAGCTAGAACGGAATCTATATCACAGAGTTTTCCAGAATATGAAAATAAGCCATCTGTTTTTTGGAAAATAAGTATATTATTTGGTTTAATATCTCCATGAATTAATCTAAGACGATTAAGTTCAATCATCCCACTGACAGCATCTCTACAAACGCGAATATAATTATAAAAGTTAGGCTTGATCCGTCCAAAATGATGCCCATCACATATTGCTTTTTCTGTAATATGAAATTGCTTCATTGTTGATTTAGTAGTGATATGGACAATTTTTTTCACGCATTCAACAAAATTCAGATTTTCGAGACTTTCATAAAGCTGTGGTATAAAAGGTTTAGTTTGAGTATTTAAATCGGTAACAATTGCTATAGGGGTAATTTGCAATTCAAAAGGGGCAATTTCCGTTATTTTCCACGCCGATTTAGCAACTTTATAACTTCCAAACCCAATTTTTGTTTTTAAATCACTTCGATTCTTTGTAATAACAAATGTTGAGTCAGATATTTTTCTCATTGAATGAGGGCAAGCATGTTTTGCAATAGATAAGCTGTCAATACCATCACTATTAAAGTAAGTTTTATGATTTGAAAGCTCTGATTTAAATAACTTATAGGCAATTGAAATAATTGCATTATCCTCAGGAGATACCGGGATCATAGAAGAATAACAAGAAGGTAGAGGCGAGGAGTCAGAGTTTAGAAATTGCAATTTTAGCATATTATAGTCCTTTAAATTTGCTTTAATAGGGATGTTTATTAGATATAGTCATTTAAATTTAAAATTTCACTTAGGCTAAAAGATCGCTTCGCCTTTTTATCAACCATTAGGTGATGCAGAAGCAGGGCTCTGTTTTTACAGGCCCGATGCAAGCAGATAAAAAGCCGAAGATGATCTTGACGCATATGTGAAATTTTACTTTTAAATGACTATATATACCGCTCGTGTTTCAAAACTGGTGTTTTTCATCGCTTGGCATCTCCATCTTTAAATCTACCTCGGTCTCACCTAGGTAAATAGTGCTTGCCCTCGGCACCGGCTTTGCCTAATTTAAATAGGTAGCGCCAAGCTTGAAAATTCCCCATTTTTGAATCACTCTCGGTATATACCGCTCGTGTTTCAAAATTGGGTTTTTATTAGGCATTACAGCAAAAGCTAAAAGATGGATCAATTTATAAGGGGCTAAATTATAAAATATCCTTTCATTAGAATCAATATTCATTGAGGGTCAGCCACCCTCTATTAGGAGGATGGCCTAGATTAGAGAGAGTTACTCGCCAACTGGCGGAAATTTATTTGGAAAAATGGCATTTATAACGTTAGATAGTGAAAAGGTAACTGGAGGAGTTTTACACCAAGTTTTATTCTCAGAAGGGATCCGCTCAGATATAGAAGGGGGTAATTTTGACTTAACAAACTGAGTAAAGTCTTCTGCAGTCGGTTTGATAGCTCCTATGCAGCTGGTTTTTTCAGTTGGTTTAGGGAAAGAGATGTAATCAGATACAAATGATGTAATTGCAGGCACGCTCATAAATAACTCCTTTTATTAGTTTTAAACAGTGATAATTATTACGTAATAATAATTATACGTTATTGCTATATTTAATTCAAAGTTATCTTTTAAATGATATATATATGATTATTAATGAGTTGGGTTATTTTGATATAAATTGTGCCGTGCGGGAGAAGTGGGCGTGGGTGATGGCGAGGGCGAGGGCGTCGGTTGCATCTTCGAGGACGTTAAGTTCCTTTAAGCCGAGGAGGATTTTGACCATGCGGGCAACAGAGGATTTTGGAGCATTGCCTTTGCCGGTGACCGCTTGTTTCGCTTTGGTAGGGGCGTATTCGAAAACGGGGATGTTTTTTTGCGCCGCAGCAAGGTAGGCCATGCCACGAGCCATGCCCACTTTGATGGCGCTTTGGAAGTTTTTGTTCATAAATTGTGTCTCCACAGAGAGGCAATCGGGGGTGTGGATTTCGATGATAGAGGAGAGCTCTGTAAAAATATGGAGATATTTCTGTTCCGGGCTTGATTTGCTCGATGGATGAATTGTCCCGCAATCAATTAATTGGTATCGGTTCCCCTGTAGAGAGATGATTCCCCATCCTGTTACGGTTGTTCCTGGATCTACACCAATAATTTTTTTACTCATGTTAATAAAGTAAAATTTCATCTATTTTAGTAGCTATGAAAATCATAGTTCGGATGCCAAATTGGATTGGTGATTTTGTGATGGCAACCCCTGTCTTAGAGGACTTGCGGAAGTTTTATCCTGAGGCAAAAATTGATGTTCTTTGTACGGGAAGTTTCGCAGAGCTTTTAGAAAAGAATCCCTTTATTAATGAAGTGGTCACCTTTTCTCGGAAGAAGAGATTTTTTCCTGAAGGCTTGATTCCAAGACTTAGAAAGGAAAAGTATGATCTTGGAATTTTGCTCACAAATTCATTCTCCTCTGCTTGGCATTTTTGGATCGGGGGAGTTAAAAAGCGGATTGGATTTTATAAGCCGTCAAGGTCCATTTTACTGAGTCAAAATGTCCCATTCCCGGGAAATAAAGAGAAACAGCACCTCGTAATTACATATAAGCAGTTAATTGGCTTGAATTCAGATTCAGAACCGAGACTCTTTATTGCCCCTAAAGAGAAAAAAATTGGTAAGACTATTTTTGGCATTAATCCGGGAGCTGCTTATGGTAGCGCAAAATGTTGGCCTCCTGATCGCTTTCGCGCAGTGATAGAGAGCTTGATTTCTGAAGTCCCGAATAGTGAAGTGATTGTATTTGGAGATAAATTAACAAAGCCTTTAGTTGATTCTATTTGTGAAGGGTTTGATGAGAGAGTTACCAATTTAGCGGGAAAGACAACATTAAAAGAGCTTATTCAAGAGATCGGAAGATTGGATGCATTTTTAACAAATGACTCGGGACCGATGCATATTGGAGCTAGCTTGCAAGTGCCTATGGTTGCTATTTTTGGGTCGACAAATCCATATGCTACAGGTCCTTATAAGTCTGGTAAGGTGATCTATAAAGCAGTCTCTTGTTCACCCTGTTATAAAAGGGTATGCCCGATTGATTTTAAGTGTATGAAGCAAATTGAGCCTTTAGAGGTTGTGAGAGAGATGAAGCGGGCTCTATTGACAAGGGCTCTAAATCAGAAGATAGAAAAGATCTCATTTAAGGGGGCAAAAGAGCCAAGGTATTCATCTGAAATTCCGCCATCTGGCAAAAATGTGGGCGTTATTATAATGGCGGCGGGGATGGGGCGAAGACTCGGATTTGCGGGGCCGAAGGGATGTGTTGAAATTGGTGGAAAGAGTTTATATGAAATTCTCCTCCAAAAAGTTGAGGGAAGATGTGCTATTATGACCTCTCCTGCAACTTATTTAGAGACAAAAAAGTTTCTTGAAAGCAAAGGTTTTGGCCATGTTGATCTCTTTCAAGAGCGTTGTCTGCCGAGACTTTCAGAACCTTATGAAGAATCGCCTGAGGGTAATGGAGCTATATTTAGTACGTTTTACGGGTCGCCCCTTTGGGAAAAGTGGAATGATGTGACTGAGATTCGGGTGATTCCTATCGATAATCCAATGGCTGAGCCTCTTCCGCTTGGGGACGGAGATCTTGCAGTAATGGCATTTAAGAAAAAGTCCTCTGATGAAAATTTAGGGGTTTTGTTAGAAAAAGATGGCTCTCTTTATGTATGTGAATATTCAGAACTCCCTGAAGAGGAAAAAAGTGTGTGGAAACTTGCCTATAGTGGAATTTTCTCCTGTAGTAAGGAATTTTTTAAAAAAGCTGCAAAAGCCGATCTGCCCTGGCATCTAGTAAATAGAAATAGTGTAAAACATTTTGAAAAATTTGTATTTGATGCGTTTTCCCTTGCAAAAATATATAATATTTATTTGAAAGAGCGGGAAACGGCCTTTGCCCCTATAAAAACAAAGGAAGATTTGTTATACTTTAGCAAGCATACGAGGTGATGAAATGAAAGTAGGATTTCTAGGTAGTGGCGCTTGGGGTATTACCCTTGCCAATTTGATTGCAAAAAATGGACACAAAGTTGTTTTGTGGTCGATTGAAGAGGATGTTCTTTCCCATTTAGAACAATTTTCAAGGCATCCTAAATTTAAAGACTTTCCGGTAGAGGAGAGTATTAGCTATACCAGAGATTTAAAAGACATTTTAGAGTGCGATGTAATTGTAGAGTGCGTTACAGCAAAAGGTTTTAGACCTGTTTGTGAAGCATTAAAAACCCTCTCTGTACCTTTTATTATTACTTCAAAAGGGATTGAGCAAGAGAGCGGAAAGCTCCTTGTTGAAGTTGCCTATGAAATTTTTGATGAAAAAGAGCTCATCGGTTGTATGAGCGGGCCAACGCTAGCAAAAGAGGTGATGTTCAACCAGCCAACAGCTGCAGTGGGAGCAAGTATCAATCCAGAAGTTTCAGAGATCATTAAAGAGGTTTTTGAAGCGCCTAATTTTCATATCTCTCGCAGTTCTGATGTGATCGGAGTAGCAGTTGGAGGCTCTGTTAAAAACGTAATAGCTATTGCATCGGGACTTGCAGAAGGTCTTGAATTCGGCTATAACACAAAAGCTCTTATTATCACACAAGGGCTAAAAGAGATGTGCGAAATTGCCAAAGTTAAAGGTGGCCTACAAGAGACATGTTATGGCCTTTCTGGCATCGGCGATCTTATTGTTACCGGCGTTTCTAATCTAAGCCGTAATTTTACTTTCGGTACACTACTCGGACAAGGGGGAACAGCAATCCTCGCAAAAGAGAAGATCGGCATGGTAGTAGAAGGGGAATATACAGTTCTTTCTGCATACAATATTGCTAAAGAGTGCAACCTTGATCTTCCGATCATCCATGCAATGTATCGTGTCATCTATCAAAATCAGTGCCCTAAAGAGGCCTTTCAAGAAATGCTCGGAGCCATCAGTCAGGAGCCCTGTCCAGTTATAGTCATTTAAAAGTAAAATTTCACATATGCGTCAAGATCATCTTCGGCTTTTTATAGTGAATTAAACTTATCAATGTAAATTTAATTCACTATAAATAACCCATCTGACTCCTAAATTCTTTCTTATTTATTATTAATAAGGCGTTTGCTTTAGTGTGGGGAGAGGTGCTTTTCTCATGAATGGTAAGAGTTTTCCAGTTGCAGTTGAAGGTCAGAAGGTTGTGTTTGCAACTGAGATGGCGCGAATTGAAAAGAAGGCGATTGCTGAGGGCTCTGGTACATCCCGTGAATATATGCTGAAGGCAGCCGATGGAATCTTTGAAGTCGTTCTAAATTATATACATGAGAAATCTCTATCAAGTAATGTGATTTTGGTTTGTGGCAAGGGAAACAATGCAGGCGATGCATATAGTGTTGGTGAAAAGCTGCTTGAGAATGATTTTCTGGTAAAGGCTTATCAGGTTTTTCCAATAGATGAGTGTTCAGACCTTTGTAAATTTCATGCCGATGCATTTAAAAATAAGGGTGGGGAGATACTTGAGATTAAGTCGATAGATCAATTTCTTCTAAAGGAGGAGTTCCTTGTTTTGGATGGCCTCCTCGGAACAGGCTTCAAAGGAAAAGTAGACGGCCTTATCAAGGATGTGATTTTGAAGCTCAATTCTTCAATCAATCCTGTAGTAGCTATTGATATTCCTTCTGGAGTCCTCGGAGATAGTGGACTTGTTGAGGATGTTGCGGTCATGGCTGATCTTACTGTCTATGTAGGTTTTTTAAAGGTAGGTCATCTTTATAATCAGGGTTTTGAGCACGTAGGTGAATTGCACGGGGTTAATTTTGGATTGGAAAAATCCTATATAGATGAAATTGAGTCATTTGGGATGGTTGTAAATCCAGAGATTATTCATAAGAATCTTCCGTTTCGGAAACGAACCGTAAATAAATATACGGTAGGGCAAGTGATGCTTATAGCAGGCTCTCCAGGAATGCCAGGGGCAGCAATACTTGCTTCAAAGGCGGCATTAAGAAGTGGAGCTGGAATGGTTAGGCTTTGTCATCCGCCAAATATGGAATATGAACTTTCTCAATGTCCTCCCGAAGTAGTTCGACATTGTTATAGTTTAGAGAAAATGGATAAAATTTTAGAAGAGCTTAAAAGGACAAAGGCAATTCTAATAGGTTCAGGACTTGGTAGATCTGATAACATCCCGATGATTTTAAAAAGGATTTATACTGAAGCAAAATGTCCTATTGTTATTGATGGAGATGCCCTTTTCTATTTTGAAGGGGGGGTAAAAAATGCCATCTTAACTCCTCATAAGGGGGAGCTTAATAAGTTATTGAACGTTGGTGAGATTTCTGATCTTGAACTTATTAGCAGAGCTGAAGAGTTTGCCAAACTCCATAATGTTGTGATTGTTTTTAAAGGGGCCCCCACAACTGTCATAGCCCCCTCTTTCCCTAAAATCATTATACCCTACGGAAATAAAGGGATGGCATCAGGGGGAATGGGCGACGCCCTCGCGGGTATTATTGCATCTTTTCTTGCTCAAGGAAAAGATCTCAGAGAAGCAGCTATCTTGGGTTCAACTATTCACGCTCTTGCCGGCGATAAGGCAAAAGAGACAAAATCGGAATATTCGATGATCGCATCCGATCTCATCGATGCCCTTCCAGACATTTTTCTTCAGTCAGATCAATAAATCACCCTTTTTAAAGATATTTGTATATACAGTTAAGTTTTTTTTTGTATCTTGCTTTTAGAACATGAAAAGTTTTGTTGGGGGTCTTTTTTGAAAAATACAATTTGCACAATTAGTTGCGGGCTTTTGAGTTTAGCCTATGTGGGGCTATTTGCCGGTTCTGCTTCGTGGAATGTGGATGGAAATGGGAATTGGATAAAGGAGTCAAATTGGGTTCCAAGTTCAGGTTTAAATACAGAGTATCCAAATGGAAGAAATGATATTGCTATCTTCCCGCCGTTTAAAATTACAAAGCCAAGAACAATAACAGTCGATGGTACTTTTGATCTAGGGTCACTGAATTTTAATACCGAGTATCGGTACATTCTAACCTCTGGCCAATTAAATATTTATGATTCGATTAGCGTGATAGGAAAGGCTGAGATTAAATCTAACTTAGTTTTACAAGATAGTAGTGATAAATGTTCCCCACCAAATAGTGATTGCCCACCAAATAATAAATGTTCTCCTCCAAGTGGTAAATGTGTACAGACGAATAGGGAATGCCCGCCACCAAAATGTTCAGATCCAAATAGCATTAGTATAATGGTTACTGGGACGGGGAATTGTGCGCCCGATAATGGGAATCTTGCAATTTCTGGAAATATATCAGGAGTGGGTGGCATCACAAAACAGGGTGAAGGGAAACTTAAATTTTCAGGTCAGAATTCATATTTAGGGATGACTATTTTTCAGAGTGGAGTTGTTCTCGGAGGGGCAGTAAATACTTTCTCTCCAAATTCAGGGGTGATAATTGCAAACACATCGGGCGTTGTTTTTGATCTAAATAACTTTGATAATAGAATTGCAAGCCTAGCAGGCGGCGGAAATTTAGGTGGTAATATTAATTTAGGCTCTGGGACGTTAACTCTTGGTGATAAATGCAATACGGTTTATGCAGGGGCTATTTTTGGAAGTGGCGGACTAACAAAGGTAGGAGCCGGAATTTTTGTCCTATCTGGAAATACTTCTACTTATAGTGGAATGACTATGATTGAAGAGGGGACTCTACAGGCAGGAATCTGCAATGCATTTTCCGGGAGCTCTAAAGTTGTTTTGGCGAATAATGATGGCGCTGTTCTCAATCTCTGCGGATATGATAATCATGTCCCCTCTTTAAATGGGGGAGGAATGTTTGGTGGTGATGTTGTTTTAGGTAATGCGACTTTAACTTTAGGTGATGAGACAAACTCACTCTTTGAAGGATCCATTTTTGGAACAGGATCTATTGTGAAACAAGGAACAGGTGTATTAAGCCTAACTCGGACTAATATTTATACAGGGCCTACAACAGTTTCTATGGGAACGCTTGACTTAAGTGGATTAATTACATCTCCTACGACAATCCAACCAGGGGCAACTCTTCAAGGAAACGGTATAATTGTTGGGGATCTGATAGTCTCTGGGTTTTTTAAACCTAATAATATGACGCTTATTGGAAATTGTTCTCTCCAAGCTGGATCAACTCTTGAAATTGGTATGTGTGCAGAAGCTGGTTGTTTACTTACTTCTGGAACATTTACAATTGGAGATGATGTCCTTTTAAGTATTGTTGCATCAGGCTCATTTACACCAGGAACTGCGTACGAAATTGTTTCAGCGGCAGGAGGTATAATTGGTTCATTTAGTAAAATGCCTTTCCCTGAAAAATTTATTATTAAAACTTCTCCACATAGTATTACAATAGAGATGAAGTAATAAAAAACAGAAGGCGCTTTCTTGAAGATTAGAACATATGTTATTTCTTGCAGCCTTCTTGCGCTAGAGCTTTGTGCAGATACTACTTGGACTAATGGTTCGCTTGATTTCACTTGGGCTACTTCAACTAATTGGAATCCAGCTGTAACTCCTAATAGCAGTAGCACTACAGCTAACTTCACAGGAACAGCTGCAGGAACAATTACTGTAGCGGGAGGTTCTTATAGTGTTGGGACATTAAGTTTTACTGGGGGTAATTATACATTTTCTGGCGCAGGTGCCGCTGGTACGCTTAATCTTTATACTTCGATTACAACATCTGGTACCGCAGGTAATACTAATATAAATTGTCCGATTGCTTTGCAAGGGATATCGACCGATTCTATTCTAATTACTCATGAAACCCCTATTACAATTGGAGGGGCAATTACTGGGAGTGCGGGATTAGAAATAACGGGCTCACAGATAGTTACTTTTTCCTCGAGCGGTGGTAATGCTTATACAGGTACAACGACACTAAATGGGGGATCAACTCTAGCAGCATCTGCTGGAAGTAATTTTTCAAGTGGTTCAATCGTTACGATTTCCGCCACTTCTAAACTTAATTTGCATAGTACAAATAATTCAGTTGCAAGCATAAATGGAACAGGAACAGTAGAACTTGGTTCAGGCGTTTTAACTTTAGCAGCAGCGTCAGGAACTTTTTCTGGAAAAATAACAGATACTACTCTTGGAGGGGGGCTTACAATAACTGCCGGTAATCTTACCCTTAGTCCATCACCGTCTCGTCTAAATGACTATTACGGGGCAACGACCCTTTCTGGCACCGGTACACTTACATCAGGAACATCAGGTGCTTTTTCCATAAATTCTGCAGTAACGGTTTCATCAGGTGGTACGCTCGCTCTAAGCGGATCCAGTAATCTAAGTACGATTTCAAATTTGTCAGGTGCTGCAGGAGGTAGTGTAACTCTAGGTGCAAGTACTAACGTCTTGACTATTGGAAATACTATAACCCCACCATCCCCTCTAGCATCAATTTATGCAGGTAATATCACCGGTAGTGGGGGGATTAATATAGACGCAGGTGTCCTACTAACCCTTACTGGAACGGGTAATACTTACACGGGAACCACAACAATTACTCAAGGGAGTCTAATTGCAGGCTCTGGAGATAAATTATCTCACGGTTCGGCAGTAGTGATTAGCAATGGGGGAACATTAGATATTAGTACTGCTGGCTCGACCCCTACAATTGGAGGATTAGGGAGCACACTTCTTACTGGTAGTACCGCTACAGTTACTTTAGGTGCTAATACATTACTCTCTAATGTACCAACTGGTACAACAATAAATTTTGCGGGGGCAATTACAGGGAGTGGAAATTTTGGTGTGAATGGCACAGGGACGCAAATCTTAAGCGGCTCTGGATTAAATACATACGCTCAGACCTTTCTTGATTCGGGTACATTAAAGATGGGTGCCGTAAATGCTCTTCCTACCACTGCTCCATTATTTACTGGGGGTGCTTTTGACTTAGGCGGATATGATACTACTATTGCCTATATTAATGGAAGTGGTACGGTTAATTTGGCTACTGTAGGTTTAAGCCCCCCCACATTAACGATAGCTAGCACTGACGGTGCCGGCTATACTGGTGTGATCTCCGGTCAGGGGGGGATTAAAATGGTGTCTGTAAGCGAGGGCTTCGGTGGATTAAATACATATTCCGGAACCACCGTGATCAATGGCGGAATTTTGACAGCCACCACTACAAATGGTACAAGCACAAGTGGTCCTTTCTCTCCAAATTCGATATTTATCTTAGATGGTACTGCAACACTAAGTCTTATTACATTTAATCAGTCGATTTCAAATTTGAGTGGAGTAGCAGGCTCACTAGTATCACTTGGTACAGGGACATTAACTATTGTAGGTTCTAGTACAGAGAGCTTTTTAGGTACAATTACTGGTACAGGCGGGCTCACAATGTCGGGGACAGGTAGCCTTACTTTGGGGACAGGGGGTATTCTTTATACAGGGGCAACGACAGTTAATTCGGGAACTCTCGCCCTTACCGGGAACAATACAACTTCAAGTATTACGGGATCTGGTGGTGTGATTGCACTTTCATCAGGTGTAGTCTTAACAACGAATACGTCGTCAAATACTGCCTATTCAGGGGTAATTTCGGGGGCTGGGGGGATTTCATTACCCGGTTCTGGACAGCTTACCCTTAATGGCAATAATACCTATTCTGGACCGACTACTTTGACGGCAACTTCACATTTAATAGCTTCAAGTTCGATTACAAATACTTTGTCTCCTAGCTCAAGTGTCTCTATAACAACAAGCGCTTTCCTTGACTTGAATAGTAAGAATAATGCTGTTAAAAGCATAAGTGGTACCGGGACAGTCTCACTCGGATCTGGAACATTGTCTTTAAATGGGGCAACGGGAACTTTTAATGGCCGTATTACGGGAACAGGTGGGCTTACATTAGTAGCTACCCCCTTTGGTTCATTTACTCTCAATCCTACCATTACCCCAAACGTCTACTTTGGGCTAACAACTATTGAGAATGGTGCGCTCCTTGCATCAGGTGTTCTTAATGCTTTTTCTCAAAATTCAACAGTCTATGTTCAAAATGGTGGTGTGCTCTCCCTAAATGGTTTTGACAACACGATTCAAAACTTAAAGGGGGATGCAGGGAGCCTTGTAAGTTTAGGTGTAAATCAGCTGACCTTTGGCGGAGATAACGCTCCACAAACCTATGCTGGGCGGATCACTTCAGATGCGACTGGTGCTGGTATTGTAAGCCTTGTCAAAAATGGGACAGGGACATTCACTTTGAATTTGGCGGGGAGTTTGCCTGCAACTTCTCCTCTTAGCAATGACTATACGGGTATAACAACAGTTAATAGTTCTGGTAAATTTCAAGCTGGAGCAATTAAAGCCTTTTCCCCCTATTCAGTAATTCAACTTAATGGGACATCAACACTCGATCTTAATGGATTTGATAATACGATTGCCGATTTAAATGGTGTAGTTGGAACCTTCGTTACTTTAGGCAGTGGGACATTGACCATTGGAGGTACGATAGCAACACCGGCTAGTGGCACATTTAATGGAATTATTTCTGGAAGCGGCGGCCTTACCGTAACAAATTCTGGAAACTTTACCCTAGGTACAGCTGGAAATGCTTATACAGGGACCACATTTGTTAACGAGTTCTCGTTCTTATCAGCAGGAGCAGCGGGGGTATTTTCACCAACTTCTCCAGTAATTCTTATTAACCATGGGGGATTGCAACTCAATGGGTTTGCCAACACAATTGCAAGTTTAACGGGAGATAGTGGATCCCTTGTAAATCTAGGGAGCGGGGCAGTTGGGACCTTGACGGTAGGCGATAGTACTCTATCTACAACTTATGCGGGTGCAATCACATCTGTCACATCTCCTGGAGGAAGTGGGATTATAAAGCAAGGTTCGGGAACTTTGCAGTTAACAGGTACTGGATTAAATACGTATTCTGGCCCAACCCAAATTAATGCAGGAACTCTTAAGGCTGGAGCAGCGAATGCACTATCAGCAAACTCCGCAGTAACAATTGCATCTGGAGCAATTCTTGATGTAAGCCCCGTGTTTACCCCTGCTATTAATAATACAATTTCGAGTTTAGCTAGCAGTAGTGCAGGTTCTTTTGTGTTGCTCGGGGCAAATGGACTGACTCTTGGGGATAGTACAAATACCATTTATGCCGGATCTATTATTGGAGTAGGCGGGAATATTATAAAGCAGGGTTCTGGAACTTTTCAATTATCAGGTTCTGGATTAAATACCTATTCTGGCTCAACGCTTATTAATGCTGGAACATTTCAAGCGGGTGCTACAAATGCATTTTCATCTCAATCAGCTGTGACTATCGCATCTACAGCGATCCTTGATCTTAATAGTTTTGACAATACAATTGCCAGCGTAGATAGTAGTAGCGGGGGCTCTTTTGTTAATTTAACTGCTAACAATTTGACACTTGCAAGTAATAATTCAACGATTTATGCGGGAACTATCCTAGGTGTTGGCGGACAACTTACAAAGCAAGGAAGTGGAACGCTAACACTGAGCGGATCAGGACTTAATGTCTATTCAGGCAATACAACAATTAGTGCGGGCTCAATAAAAGCAGGCGCAGTAAATGGCTTTTCAGCGAATTCGGAAGTGGTGGTAAATTCTGGGTCACTCAACCTAAATAGTAAGAATAATACGATCGCAAATTTAAGTGGCTCTGGAGGGAGTGTTCTTCTTGGAATTGCCACATTGCAATTTGGAAATGGAAATAGCAGGAGTTATGATGGATCAATTTCAGGTTATAATACAGCAACTGGGGCTATTACAAAAGTAGGCGCGGGTACATTTACCCTAAATGGCACTAATAACACCTACGGCGGGACAACCACTGTTAGTGGGGGTACTTGGCAAGCGGGAGCTATGAATGCTTTTTCAACCAACTCAACTATTGATCTGGCAGTAGGAACAACGCTCGATTTAAATAATTTTAGTAATGTGATCGGGGGTTTAAGTGGAGCTGGGGGTATTGTTAATTTAACGAATACGGGTGTTTTGACTACAGGTTTTAATAATGCCTCTACTACATATGCTGGAACGATTACTGGAGTTGGTCCGATCATTAAGATCGGGACTGGAACAATGATATTATCAACATTGTCTGGCAGTACTTATTCTGATGGAACACAAATTAACGGGGGGGCGATTAGCATTAGCAATGATAACCAGTTAGGCTCTTCTATCGGGCCGCTTGGGTTAAACAATGGAACATTAATAACAACCACAAGTCTCGTAACAAGCGCTAGAGATGTAACCCTTACAAATACAGGCACTTTCAATACAGTCTCAGCATTGACTGTTTCAGGAAGTGTTACAGGGACGGGCGGGCTTACTAAAACAGGTTCAGCCGTATTAACATTGAGTGGCTCCGGTGATCTATATAGTGGACCAACAACAATTAGTGCTGGAACTTTAAGAGCAGGGGTGGCAGGGGCTTTTTCACCAAGTTCTGAGGTTACTTTAGCTAATGTATTAGGCGCTATCCTCGATTTAAATAGCACTGCAAACACGATTGCAAATCTTTCTGGGGGGGGTACTTTTGGTGGAAATGTCACTTTAGGTACAGGTGCATTAACGGTGGGTAATTCTAATAGTACGGTATATGCGGGCGTTATTTCGGGAACAGGTGTAACGGGGATAAGTAAAACAGGGTCTGGACTCCTCAATTTAACGGGAATCAATACATATACCGGGACTACAACAGTAAGTGGTGGAACTCTTTCGGTAAATGGAGTTATTAATTCATCAACTACAACAGTTAATTCAGGGGCAACGCTTAGAGGAAGCGGTTTAATTGTTGGGAATGTGCTCTCCTCGGGAACTACAGCACCTGGAAATAGTGTTGGGACATTGACGATTACAGGAAATTACACAGCCTTATCAGGTTCTAATTTTCAAGTGGAAGTCGATCCTACATCTGCTGACAATCTAACTACTACCGGTACGACTACCATTAATGGCAATACGACGATAACAGTGATCCCATTTAGAGGATTTTATACTCTTAATACACCCTATCAAGTTATCACTGCTACCGGTGGTCTATCGGGAACTTTTACGAACGTAGTTGCAACTTTAGATAGAGCTGAAATTGAGCTTCAATATTTTCCAAACGCCCTGATTCTTACGGTTATTATAAAATCATTTGAAGATGTCGCTCTTGGATTCAATGCTAGAAATGTAGCGCATGTTTTAGATATTATTACGCAAGCGGAGCCTCCTGCATGGGGGACGACTCTTGACATGTTATTTGATCTTTCGATTGCCGAGTTAAATGTGGCGCTTAACCAATTAGTTCCAGCACAATTAAAAGGGCTATCGATCATTCAGCAAAATAATGCAGTTAGGGTCCAAAATGCAATTAGTCTTAGATTTCAAAATTTGTTAGACAAAATGAATTGTCAAGAGCGTAGAGGATGTTCTAAAAAGAACTGCCCAGCTTATGTGTGGGTGGATGGATTTAATAGTAAATTGAGGCAACCTTCAAACTTTATTGATACCAACCCTCAAGTGGGCTATCACAGCAATACAGGAGGAGGCTCTTTAGGAATTGATCTCAACTTACTTGAACATTGCTATCTTGGAATAATGGGCGCTGGTACCTATTCAGATGTTACATGGGTGAATGATCAAGGAAAAGGGCATATTAATAGCGGATATGTTGGCCTTTACGGATCTGTTATTGGGGAGAAAAAATTTGTTAATCTATCACTCCTCGGTTCTGTAAATAAATATGGTGCTGCAAGAAATATCATTTATCCAGGTGTAAATGAGACAGCGCATAGTTCACATAAAGGATTGCAGCTTTTAAGCCATTTGGACTTCGGATTAAATATTAATACAGGTGGGGTTGCTATCCGTCCTTTTGAATCAATGGATTATATCATACAACACGAAAATAAATTTCAAGAAGATGGTGCAGGTATTCTCGATTTAGATGTACAAAAGACCAACCCTCAAATATTTAGAAATGAGCTTGGGGTTAACTTTGCAAGATGCTTCAATATCTCGAAAAGAAGTAGAATACTTGCAGACCTTAAGTTTAGCTGGGTAAGCGAAAATCGGGTAACGGGCACCCTTTTCACCTCAAGCTTTGTTAATTTAGATAGCCTTACCTTCCTAACAGAGGGGTATTACCCCAATCGCAATTTCTTCTCTCCAGGAGGCTCACTTACTGGCAATTTTGCAAATGATACAGTCTACATTACAGTTACCTACGACGCCGAAATCGGCCACCATTACCTCGACCAGCGTACCGGCGCCCAATTCGGCTTCCGCTTCTAAAATTAAAGAAAGAAATTTTTTCACCACAGAGGACACAGAGAGCACAGAGGCGCTACGCGCAAAGAATTTATTGTTTTTTCTCTGTGTCCTCTGTGGTGAAAAACTCTTATTACGAATATGTTGCATCGACTTTAGCTGCATCGAACAAATCTGCATTTTAATTTATTTAAGCTAAATTTATAAGAAATTCTAAAGCCCTAGTCTGTGGTGAAAGTTTAGTTTTGTGTGGAGATTTCGCGCCATTTTTTTATGATGCGGGCGGCGAGGGGGGCGGATTCTTTGCCATGGTCGGCAAAGCGGAGGCAGATGATGACGACCAGATCGGCCTCTTCGAAAGAGTCTGTGTCTGTAAAAGCCATCCCTCCGAACCAAATATGTTTACAGATAATTGGATCTTGTTCTCTGTTGAGAAAAGGGCGATAAAGAATTTCTGCAGTCGAAGTTTTGCCTGCCATACAGGGTCTGATCTCTTCGTATTCTTTTTTAAGTGCAGGTTTCTCTGAAAGGGTCCGGATTGATGAGGGCCGTGCAGTTCCGCGCGAACCATTAAGCACTTCAAATAGGCTGTTCAGAAGATAGTTTCGGATCCCATCGGGAAGATAGATATCTTGGACAGTTTCTGGATAAGAGCGCCATAGAAAGGGGAGGCTCGGTTTACTTAAAGCTTCAGTGAATAAGGGGAAGTAGAGTCCGACATTACTTAGGTAGTCCTGATAGAGAAACTCTTTTTTGTCAAAAATCAGATTGGGGGTTGTTTGTGGTTCTAGATTGGCAATGGTTTTTACAATTTGAGGCTTTAATACTTTTCCTCCATTGGCAAAAGCAGATAGACAAACAGCTGTCTGTAAGGGTGTTACGGTTAATGAGTGTTGCCCGATCGTAAAAGCGTAGAGAGCTGTCTGATTGGTTGCGACATCCATTGGGACGGATCCTTTTACTTCCCCTGGAAGATCGATCCCAGTTTTTTTCCCGAAGCCGAGCATTTTTGCAGTTTGTGATAAATCGGTGGGGTTTTCTATAACATCGGAGGCGAGGAGGGCAAAATAGATGTTGCTTGATCGCTCTAAAGCCCCTTTCAAATCAATTCTTCCGATATTCAAATGTCCACGAGGGATTCTCCCCCCTTTGTAAGATCTGGTGATGGGGATGCCGGCTGCTGTGTACCCAAGAATAGTTGAAGAGCTTAGTTTTTCGGTGTAGGCGGGAGATTGATCGATGAGGGTGAGGGGGTTTAAGGAGAACATCGGCTTTTCACTATTTTTTAAGTAATGTTGTCTTATCCCTTCATAGGCGGTGACAAGTTTGAAAATTGAACCTAAAGGTGATACCTCTTGGTAGGCAAAAGATTTTGCATATCCAAATCCCTCGGCTGGGTAAAAATGCCTTGCTAAATCTCTTTCAAGGGGCTCTTTTCCGGCTTTTGCAGGAAAATAATAACGACCCCAAAGCGGACGATTGAGCTCTGTAAAAGAGCGCATAGTTCTAAGATAGGGGATAACAAATTCTGGGGAGAGGGTAAGAAGGTGATTTTTCAGCAAAATAGCAGAGGGGAGTTTGTTGATTAAGCTTTTGTTTATTATAGCGTTAAAAAAGATAAAGCGAGGGTCTGCCTCATCAATTGGTGCGTTGTCTAAAAGAAAAGCGGCTAAAAAATCAAACCGGTGCTTTTGGAAAAAATTCTCAAATAGGATCTCCTCCATCTCTACAAGATAGTCAAGATAGGGTTTTTGATAGCTTTTACTCTCTTTTTCTTCATCCCGTTTTTCTTTTAGATAGGAGGCAAAGTAATTTTTGCGCCACTCGGGGAAAGTTTTTTTATGAAAGACCTCTTTTGCAATTTTCTTAATTTCACTTTGAACGCTCATTACTGCTTGGTTGAATTCTCTGTAAGCTGAGAGAGATTCGGCACCTGTTTGTGTAAGAATGGAGTCATCAAATAGGTGGCTTGGACAGATTAACCTGATCAAATCGAGAACTAGTATTTTATCATCGTTTTCAGTCACAGGGCCTAAATAATGGGAGATCTCTTTAGTCAATTCATCAAGGAGGGTAGTTTTTGCTTTAAGTTTTTCGAGGACTTCGTTTCGTCTCTCCTTAGATGTATTAAAAAGGGTAGAAATATGCCCCTTTTCACGTGGAAAAATAGCATCGATAACTGAGTGTATTGAGATCTCTTCAGAGAGCATAAGTAGTGTTTCTGCAGTATTTTGGAGATAGATAGCATTTTGTAAATTTCCGATCTGCTCAATTGCTTTTTTGACATGAGATTTTGTCGATAGAATCATGTCGAGATAGAGATCGAGGGACAAGGTAGCAGAGTCTCTAATCCTTTCTGGCTTAAAAACATCCCCAAATTCCCTTTCGAGAGGTTTGATACCATCCCAAATTTGACCAATATAGGCCGGCGATTCGAGCCATTTGGTTGAAATTGAGGAGGTCGATTTTAGAGAGAAGTCGTTAGGATTGAACCGGGGATAGGAGGCAAGAGCGACAATTTCTCCAGTTTTCGGAATCATAGCAACAATTGATCCCCCTTTGATCCACGGAGAAAAAAGGTGGGAGTGGTCTTTACCAGCAGTTTGAAAACGGTCATGACGAATCAATTCACTTTCAATGAGAAGCGTTTCGGCAAATTCTTGGAGCTCTGATGAAATAGTCAGAATGAATCTTCTGCCCGAAGTGGCTGGATAGGACTCTGGAAGTTCGCGAAGTAAATTACCTCGCACGTCGATTTCATATTTTTTCTTACCTGAAATTCCTCTTAGCTGGTCATCAAATTTACTTTCAATTCCCGATTTCCCGATTTTAGACTGGAGAGTATATGATTTATTTTTTAATTCATGATGCCGATCTTTTACCTCTCTTGCTGAAGAGTAGCCCTTAGGTAAGATTGCGGGCAAGCCCATGGCTCTCTCTTTAAGAAATTGATCAAGTAGAGAGAGCTCTCCTTGAATAGATAGGAACTCTTTTTCACTAATGGAGCCTAAAAAGCCTAAAACATTTGCGCAGGTTGGCCCTTTTGGATAATAACGCCTTGAAGAAATTTGGCAAGTAAGACCAGGCCAATCCCTTTCTAGAATATGCAGTTTATAATACTCGTCTTCGGTAAGATTTTCTTTGAGAACAAAAGGGGTGTTTGGAAACAGAGAGACTTTACTGTGTATAAGATCTTCTATATAGACAGGGTCAAGACTCATTGCCTCCCCTAAAAATAAGGAGAGCTTAGTAATGTATTCTTTCCGAAAATAGACCCTTTTTCTCTTTCCATTCTCATCTTTTACATAGGTGACCCGCGGAAGATTTCTTATCGGATCAAAAATAACTGCCGCATTATACTGGATTTTATTTACAGCCAAAGGGATGTTGAACCTGTCCCTAATCGTCCCTCGATTCGGCACATCAATCACAACCTTCTGCCTTGGCCGCATGCTGAGCTCCTTGTGCTCCTCATGCTTCACAACAGCCAAATACCAAACCCGAATAGCAATCAGCAAGAAGGCTAACAGAATAATATTCAAAACATGGGCCGACTTTGCTGGAACGTCTTTCATAACGCCCCAATATAAAGAAATAGTTTTTTAACAGGAATAGTTATACACAAGAAAATTCAAAAGTAGGGAATTCCTCTATATATAATAGGATCGCCAAAATAAAAAAATTTTTTAACAGGCTATTAGGATGATCATCCTAATAGCCTGTTCCCCCAAAAAATTTAGCAACGCTGTTTGAGGATATTTTGAGAGATTTTTAGGGAAATAAATAAGAGACTTGGCAAAAATACCCCTCTTGTGAGATGATGTTATACCAATTGCGAGCGCGCCTGTGGTTCAATGGTAGAACAATAGCCTTCCAAGCTGTGAGCGTCAGTTCGATTCTGACCAGGCGCTATTTAGAAAAAAAATTTCAATAAGTGTGAGGATACTTTGACTACGAAACAGAGAGAACTAAAGATCACCATTAAAGATCTTCTGGAGGCTGGGGTACATTTTGGACACCAGACACAGCGTTGGAACCCAAAAATGAAGAAATATATCTTCGGTGAGCGCGGAGGAATACATATCTTAGATTTAGCTAAGACTATGCATCAGATCCGTACAGCTTGTGAAGTTGTTGAAAAAGTTATTGAAAAAAACCAGAGCATCTTGTTTGTCGGAACAAAAAAACAGGCCAAGATCGTCGTCAAAAAATGTGCTGAAGATTGTGGCGAGTTTTATGTTGCTGAGAGATGGCTTGGTGGAATGCTTACCAATCTTACAACTCTTAGACAGTCTGTAAAAAAACTAGAAAAAATTGAGAAGAAGATTGTTGCAGGTAGAGAGGGCATTACTAAAAAAGAGCTCTCTATGATGACCAAAGAGCAAGACAAATTGAACCGAAACCTTTCTGGAATTCGCGCTATGAGAAAACCACCTGGTCTATTGATTATAGTCGATTCAGTAAAAGAGCATATTGCAGTCTTGGAAGCAAGAAAATTAGGCATTCCTGTGATGGCGATTGTTGATACGAATTGTGACCCAGATATGATTGACTACGTTATTGCTGGAAATGATGATGCTCTAAAAAGTAATCAAATTATTTTGCAAGCAATTACACAAGCGATTCTAGACAAAAAAGAGGCGCTTGGAATTGCAGTTGGTACTGTAGAAGAGATGATGGATGAAGAAGAGAAATCTAGAGATGATTCAAACAGACGCCCGCCTAAAAGAAGAGAGAAAGAGGAAGTGAAAGTTGGGGGCAAAGAATGACTCTAGTAACTGCAGAACTTGTAAAACAATTGAGAGAGAGAACAGGTGTCGGACTATCTAAGTGCAAAGCAGCTTTGGATGAGTCTCAAGGCAACGTTGAATTGGCGATTGAGCAGCTAAGAAAGGCTGGAATTGCATCAGCTGTAAAGAAAGAGGCTAGAGAGACAAAAGAGGGACGTGTTGAATTCTTTGAAACTCCAGAGACACTTGCTATAGCTGAATTGAATGCTGAGACAGACTTTGTTGTAAATAATGATCGTTTTCGACAGTTTCACAAGCAAGTAGTAGAGTTATTAGCTAAAACAAAATCAGCAACTGTTTCTGAATTTCTAGAAGTAGAAATGCCAAAAGATCCTACTAAAACTCTAGATATCATGCGAAAAGAGCTTATGGCAGTTCTTGGTGAAAACATTGTTATTTCACGCATTGCAACGATTGCTAAGCAGCCAAATCGTTCACTTGGGATTTACTCTCATATGAATGGTAAGATTTTTGTTGCAGTAGAGCTTGATGGATGTTCAAAAGAGTCTGATTTTGCAAGGGATATCGCTATGCATATTGCAGCAGAGTCTCCTGATTATCTAAAGATGGAAGATGTTCCTGCAGAGCTTAGAGCCAAAGAGGAAGAGATTGCAATGAGCCAAGCTCCAAAGGATAGGCCTCCTCAAGTGCTTGAGAAGATCATTCAAGGGAAAATCAAAGCTTTTTATGATCAAGTTTGTCTTTTAAATCAAAAATATGTTAAAGATAATGCGATTACGATTACTGAGCTGCTTGCTAAAAAAAGCAAGGAAGCCTCTAAGAATTTAACTATTGTTAAGTTCATCCGTTTTCAAGTAGGAAACTAGTAGGTTATGAAGAGTGAGAGTTTGCCATCGTATAAACGAGTATTACTCAAGCTCTCAGGTGAAGCTTTAGTTGGTAAGCAGGGTTATGGAATTGATTACCCTGCATGCCAAGAAATTTGCGATACCATCAAAGAGATTCAAGATCTTGGAGTTGAACTTGGTGTCGTTATAGGTGGCGGAAATATCTTCCGCGGTTCAAATGCAACACAATTTGGTTTTGAAAGAACTCCTGCTGATCATATCGGAATATTAGCGACATGTATCAATGGACTTGCTCTCCATCAAGTGCTTCATTCGATGGGTGCAAAAGTTAGGGTGATGAGCTCTAGAAACTTTGATGGCATTATTGAACCTTATAATTGGCAACAAGCTAATTGGTATCTTATGAAAGGGGTTATTGTTATCTTTGTGGGAGGAACGGGAAATCCCTACTTTACCACTGATACAGCGGCAGCTTTAAGAGCCAGTGAAATTGGGGCAGAAGTGGTTATTAAGGCAACAAAAGTTGATGGCGTCTACGACAAAGATCCGAAAAAACATCTAGATGCAAAAAAATTCGACCACCTCTCATATGACGATGTTTTGAGTCTTGATTTACAAGTAATGGATGCAGCAGCTGTCGCCCTCTGCAGAGAAAACGGAATTGAAATTCGAGTAGTCGATCTCTTTAAGAGAGAAGATCTCCTTAAGACAATTACAGAGAGGACAGGCGGTACACTTATTTCAAAGAGCAAAAGCATAAAAACAGATGCACGCAGGAGAAAAAAAGTATGAGCGATCTAGTAAAAGAAGTCGAAAAAAAGATGATTTTAGCAGTAGAACATCTCAAAAAAGATTACCAAGCATTAAGAACGAATCGTGTTAACCCGCAAATGCTCGATGATGTCAAAGTTGAAGTATATGGATCAATGACGCCAATCAAGGCTCTCGGTTCAATTACAGTGCAAGATAGAAATCTTGTCATTACACCATTTGATCCAAGTACAACATTAGCAATTGTAAAAGGGATTCAGACCTCCGCTCTAAAACTAAGCCCAATTCAAGAGAAAGCGATCGTCCGTGTGCCTATTCCCCCTCTCAATGATGAACTCCGCAAAGATATCGCAAAAATGGCCAAGCAAAAGATGGAACAATCAAAGACATCGGTTCGTGACATCCGAAAGCAAGGCAACGACCTCCTTCGCGATGGAAAAAAAGATGGAACGATTACAGAAGATATGGTGAAAGGATTAGAGAAAAAGATACAAGAGCTTACCGATAAATATTGCAAAATTTTAGACGAAACATTTGTAGCAAAAGAAAAAGAAATACTAACGGTTTAGATCTTGCAAAAAAATATGGTTTCAAGATAAAATATGAGGCCATATAACGTAGATAAGACTATTAGCTTTACTTAACGTATGGCCCCATCGTCTAGTCTGGCCTAGGACACTAGATTTTCATTCTAGCAACAGGGGTTCGAATCCCCTTGGGGTCAAAGACTACGTTACAAGCTCCGATCAAGCGTCCCATACGCTCCGCGAGCCGTCAAAAATGTGTTATGGGGCTTTAGCTCAGTGGTAGAGCACCTCCCTTTTAAGGAGGGTGTCGATGGTTCGACCCCATCAAGCCTCATCACCGTAACCCGCCCAAAACGGCGGGTTTTTTTATGCTATATATCCTTAAATCAAATTGTGATGTTAACATAAAAACTTTACAATATTGCCGAGTAACCTGATTTTGGGTAATAATTTAGGTTGATATGGAACCATGTTTAATCTGCATGCAAGTGCGATATAGATGTCCGGTGCAAATATGTGAAAATGGGCATTGTCTTGATGTCGGTTGTTTAAGGAGGCTTTTAAAAGAGACTCCTGTTGGAAGTTCTCTTACATGTCCTCATGACAACTGTGTAATTGATATTACTCAATTAGTTTATCGGGAGGATCTTGTAAAGGCGCAGGGGCCTTGGGTAGAATTGACCCGATATGGAAGATTTGATTACCTTAGAATTGTGGTTGCTTTAGGTACAAAAGTTAGTGAGGTGGGGTTTCTATTTTCTCAGTTGACTTCAGGGTTGCAAACAGCAACTTCTGTGTTATATGTAGATGCTGTTGCTCATAGAGGTAAATTGTATTTTCATGTCCCCCAAATAGTTAGGGTGGGGAGGGATGAGATGCCGCCTTGTGGCGACGAAGTGATTGCAAGAGATGAAGATGTTGGAACTTCTATTGAAATTAGAGGTCTTTCTGATGATCGTGGCTTCTTATTTTCACAAAGTGCATATTGTTCTGGTTGCGCGCTTGCTATTAGGGCTGTAGAGATGATCAATGATCGCAATGCTCTAATTCAGACTTGTGTTAGTGCGGGACATCTTGAATTTGTTCCCTAAGTATTCCTTGAGTTATGCTGTATCTGATAGATAAACCTATCAAAACAAATTTAAAGGACTATATAGCGAATTAAATTTGCTATTAGATAATTTTACTGCGTCTGTATCCCTTGGGTTCCATTCGCTTGCATCGCTCGTGTGAAAACACACGGCCTGCTTCAGCGCCGGCTAATGCCTAATGAAACCCAAGGGCACATACTGTGTA
>CANJWO010000015.1 GCA_947478685.1 Chlamydiota bacterium
ATAATTTTACTGCGTCTGTATCCCTTGGGTTCCATTCGCTTGCATCGCTCGTGTGAAAACACACGGCCTGCTTCAGCGCCGGCTAATGCCTAATGAAACCCAAGGGCACATACTGTGTAAACTTATCAATGTAAATTTAATTCACTATAGACAGCATGTGCAATTGATTTTCATCAAGCATTTGCCGGCGGTCAAGCAGGTCGTGCTTCGCAGTGATTTCTATCTGACCCTCTCTCCTCTCTTTAGGGGCAATTGATTTGAATAGTAAAGGGAGCTGCCTGTGAAGGGAGCTTGATGCTGGTTTTAACAGTGCTAGTTTCTAAGACATTAAGATTTGTAGATTTACTAATCCTTCTGTAACCTGATTTCATATCTTTTATGTATACTTTCATATAATCTATAAACTCTTTATCAACAGAATGAATGGCAATAAATTGTGCCGCGTTTGAAAATACAATGTTCTGAAAACTGTCTCCCTTTATTGTATAATAATACTTGCAATCTGTGCATGGTTTTGCGTTATATGCAGAGAGTTCTGCTATCGGAATAGAGACTAGACCACTGCTTTTTATTTTCTCGTCTGACCCAATGATCAGAGCAGCTGGTTCTGATGAACTACCTGTATTTAAATGAAAAGATAATGAAGACATACATTTCCTTTTGTTGTTACTTCCATATTGTAACTAAATTGGGGTTATTTCAGATTCTATTCACTGCCAGAACGTTAGTGAAAAAACGATCAAAGTAGCTTGTTATACTCGTAACAATCTTTTAGAATTTACCCCTCAAAAAAAGCTTTACCCTTCTCACTCAGGAAAACTTTGTAACATTAAATAATTAATTATCTGTTTTAGGCAGAACTAAATCAAATTTTTTCTGTAAGTGCTTTAAATTAGGCAGCTGACTTATAATTTAGTGTGAATAATTATGTTTTTATTAAAGGATTAAAAAGTGTCTATTATGTCAAAAAAAATAAAATTAATATCTATAGCAGGCATGCTTCTTGCCTCAATTCTTTTTGTATTAAGTTTCTCTATCCCCTCATTTACGGGAAATAAGGATATTGTTGTACGAGCAGCTGTTGATATCGGATCGGGTGCTACTAAGTTAAAAGTTGTTAACGTTAACTTAAAGACCCAGAAAATCACAAAAGTACTAGCAGATGAGTCGTTTACAGTTCAGTATCAAGAAGAGCTTGATAAATCAGATAATAATACTTTTAATGCATCCGTAATGAAAGAAGGGATTGAAGCCCTTAAAAAGAGCACCGAGATTGCGAAAAAATACGGAGCCGACAAGGTCGTTGCTGTAGCTACAGCTTCATTTAGAAAAGCGGCAAATGCGCAAGAATTTATTGAAACTATTAATCAAGAGACAGGAATTGTGGTCCATGTTGTAGACCAAGATCTTGAAGGAGCTCTTGGATTTGAAGCGACCGCTGCTCAATTAGATGCAGATCCATCAAATATTATTGTTTGGGATATTGGCGGAGGAAGCTATCAATTCTCTACTTTAAATGAAGCCGGAGAGCTTGTTGTTCACCGCGGTCTTGATGCCTCTGTTCCTTTTAAGAATCGAGTGATCAAGCAAATCAAGAAGGAAAATCCAACTGATATTCGAACACCAAATCCTCTTAGCCTTACAGAAATTAAAAAAGCAGAGTCTCATGCTATCGAAGTCTCTAAAAAAGTTGCCGCTGTATTTAAAGAAAAAATAGCTAATCCTAATACTAGAGTTATCGGTATCGGTAATATCTTTGCCTATAGAATTTTCCCTCTTGTTGAAAAGAAAAGCATATTCACTAAAGCTGAGCTTTCAGAGAAAGTTTATGATCTTCAAGGAAAAAAGGATTCTGATCTAGGTCCAGGTGATTATAATAACGTCGCAGTGACAAATCCAATCCTTGTTCTCGGTTTTATGGACAACCTAGGAATTGATGAGATGGGCGTGATGAATATCAACAATGCAGATGGCGCACTTCTTTATGCCCCCTTCTGGAATGAAGAGACTCTTCTTGCTTAATTCTAATTAGCAAAAAATTGCATTTCAAGAGCGCCCTACCTCTCTCTGGTTGGGCGCTCTTTCTTATTTGAGTCAGAGCAAGCCCTCTAAAAGACTTTCAGCTTCGCTAAAAACAGATCTCAAATCGATTGAAATAAGATCCCTTGAATAGATGAGGGTAGCAATTGTTAACGCTTTTATAATACCAACTCTTTCTGGTAAAGAGAGCAAATAGCCTCTTAATTCCAACGCCTTATCTCTCTTGTCTGCTTCAATTAGGGTCTTGTTGACCCTTAAATATTTTCTAATTAGACTAGGGATGATTAAGATTGCAGACTCCGTTCGAGGAAATAGACACTTAAATTCATCTGCCAATAAGAGTAAATCATTAACTTGATTAGGTAGAAGAATTTCTTCAACCCCCATTGAGAAAAGAATTGAAGGAGTGTTTAATATATATCTAAATTTTTCTAAACGTGCCATTTGTGTTACTCTACTGAGACTAACTCTTCCAGAAAGCAACTCTCTAAATTCAGAAATATTCCCTATTTCTTTAAGTACAAAGTCTCTAGTCTCTTTAGGTCTAACTTCAGAATAGGGTCCGATCTTAACGGAGTGGGCTCCCCCGTAATTAAAACAAAGTTGCTCCTTTGCGTCAATATCATCAATTGCAAGAAACATGTAGCGTATCGGAAGACCGTCTATATTTGGTATGCACAAATGAAAAACATTATGAAACCCATCATTAATTAAAGGTATTACATTCCTATGAGAAAGAGAGGTAATGTCACCCATAATATAAGGATTTCGATCCTCTCTACTTTTCAATTTCCCTTGATATTCACCAATAAAACGTCCTGCTACAATTTTTTCCATTGCAAACACTCCATAACCACAAGAAGGAATCTCTTTTAAATAACACCTTGGCATTTTCTGTCTAAAAGTCCCTTCTTGAAAAATCATAGGTCTACTCTTGGGCATTTTATTCCACTCTTCCCACACCCCATTCCATATGACTTCCTCACCCATTGCATTTTCTGTTATGAAATTAGCGCGTGTAAGCCCCTTAAAAACTTCATGTGTTAAAAGAGAGCTTTTATCTTCACGATCTATATAAAAAAGATTAGTTGGTGTATCAGGGTCTACAGGAGCCGGATGACATAATTTAAGAATATTTAGATATGTTCCACCCTGCTTTGTGAGAGCTGTTTGATTAGCTCCACTAGAAAGAAGAAGTTCTATCATCACTCTATTTCCTTTCATGGCAGCATAATGAAGAGGTGTCCATCCCTGGCTATCAGGTAGATTAATATCCACACCTGCTTCAATAAGAGATTCAGTGACCCTGCAATTACCGATAATCACGGAAATGTGCAAAAAATTTAAGCCGCGTGAAAGAGTAGAAATATTTAACTTTGATTTTTCCAAACTTTCAATCATTGAAAGGGTAATAGTCTGCCTGATAATAGAAATACCTACATCGTGAGTAGAAAGGAGAACATCTCTTATTTCAGAATCCATATGCGGAAATAGATTAACTTCATCCCATAATGCTGCGGATTGAAATAGATCAAGCGCACAAAAAGATGGATCAGGTGCTAAAGCTGGAGAACTCATACATATCCTTATAAGTTGTTTATTATAATTTAATTTAGAAAGAAGCATAACGATTTGCGTATTTATTTAGAAATTATTTTTATCGATAGCGAGTGGGAGATTTTGCATCGATTCATTTTTCTTTTCCAATTTAGCAAATAAAAAGCACATAATTATATTTTTCTATTGAAGATATATAGTTCCTTTTGGTAACACATTACCCATGCATAAAATATTAATCGGGCTACTTACCCTAACCCTCCCTTTTATATGGACAGGTGAAGGGGCAGACAGTTTTTTAGGTGGACTTCCCCTCTACTATTGGCAGCAAAAGGAATTTGTGAATTTTGGAGATTATCTTTCAGTTAAGATTGTTGAGAGAATATTGGAAGCGCCTGTAGTTATCTATAAGAAACCAAAAGTGCCCAAGCAAAAACTTCTAGCACTTGGATCTCTCCTCTACTTTGCGAATACTGGCGATGTGTTATGGGGCACAGGATCAAATAACAAATATCCAAACAAGGAGGACTACAATTTTACCGATCTTGATATAAGGGCGGTAAGAGGTCCTCTGACAAGGGCGTTTATCCAAGAAAACTTTGGCGTCGAATGTCCTGAAGTATATGGCGATCCTGGCCTGTTATTTCCTTTTCTATTTCCTGAGTTCAAAAGAAAAGAGAAACCAAAGCACCCTTATATTTTTATTCCCCACATGTATGAAAGAAATTGGTTCTCGAAAGAAGATGGGGATCATATTGTTAACCCGACACAGCCTTGGGACGTAGTGATTGGAAAAATTTTAGATAGCGAATTTGTAATCTCTAGTTCCTTGCACGGGCTCATTATTGCCGAAGCCTATGGAATCCCCGCTCGCTATCTCCGCCTTTCTGATAAAGAGCCTCTATTTAAGTATCAAGATTACTACTATGCCACGGGGAGACCTGACTTCGCCTTTGCAACATCCGTTGAAGAAGCTATGCGGCTTGGCGGAGAACCTCCGGCACAATTTGAACCCGAGCGTCTATATGATGCCTTCCCTTTTGAATTTTGGCCAAATATACATTTTCAAAAACCCTCTTTTGATCGGCTCTAATGACAAAGTATTTGAGTAAATTGCTTTGGCTTTCAATAATTACCAAGATAATAGTTATTAATGGTAATCCTTTAACCAATTTAGAAGAGAATATCGATAGCTTTATCATCGAAGAAAAACAGATTGTTATTCCTGGATATCCTGGTGCTTTTAACCCTTCAATCATCCGCTGGGAAGATGGAAGACTTCTATTGATCTTTCGGGTCAGAGATCCACTAACCCGATCGACTCACTTGATGGGTTTTGTCTGGCTGAATGAAGACTTTGAGCTAGAAGGTGACCCTATCCTTCTCACTATCTATGGGGACCGCCCGTTAAAAATTTCGAAAGCGCAAGATCCCCGTCTCATTAAGTCGGGAGATTACTATTATATTGCATACAACAACATACTTAACGATAATGATTTGGAAACGCGCCGAATGGTTATCTGCCCTCTAAACTATCAAGACGGGCGCTTTTTTATTGTTGCACCTGACTATATTCTCTCTTTTGTAGGCGATTCAAAAAATTGGATAGAAAAAAACTGGGCCCCCTTTGATTATAAGGGAGAGCTACACTTTTCATATAGCTTCAATCCTCACCGAGTCTTCAAGCTTTCGGAGCAAAAAAACAAATGTGACACTGTAGCAGTTTCAAAAGCAAATATTAATTGGAAATGGGGTGAGTTGCGCGGCGGAACCCCTTCACTTCTTGATGGAGATCACTATCTAGGTTTCTTTCATTCATTTATAAATATGAAAAGTGTTCAGTCAAATGGGGAAAAAATTTCCCACTATTTTATGGGAGCTTACCTTTTTGAATCTAAATATCCATTTGCATTAACTCACATCAGCCCTAAGCCGATCATTGGGCATACTTTTTATACCCCACCCGATTATCCAACTTGGAAGCCCTTAAGAGCTATTTTTCCAAGTGGATTTGTTTTCAATGACGACTTTATTTGGGTCGTTTATGGAAGACAGGATCATGAATGTTGGGTCGTTAAACTTGATAAGAAATCTCTAATGAACAGCCTACTCCCGGTGTTAAATGATTAGACTACTCCTCTGTTGTACCCTCTTAATGATTGAAGCCTGTGCAAATCTTGAAGAGTTTCCTTCACCTTTTATCATTGAGTCCAAACAAATCCACATTACCGAATATCCAAATGCTTTTAATCCCTCAATTGTTAGGTGGCGAGGCAAACTACTGCTCAGCTTTCGTAACATCTCCAATCCGAAGGATTCGTACAATTCTTCGGATATAGGATTGGCTTGGGTAGATGATGATTTTCAAATTATCGGCCGTCCCCAAATTTTACATTTAACTAAAAAAGGTCTTAAACCTTATCACAGAGCCGAAGACGCTCGTCTTATCGATGTTGGAGGACATCTTTTTATGATTTACTCCGATAACGAGGATACCATCATTTCTAAAGGTGGTTATAGAGTTTACATCATAGAATTAATAGAACAAAATGGTAAGTTTATCATCCTTAGCAAAGAAAAACTGGAACGGTATGAGGGGGAAAACCCATCGTTGCGTGAAAAAAACTGGACTCCTTTTAACTATAAAGGGACCCTTTTTCTCTCATATAGTTTAAATCCCCATTTGGTCTTAAAACCTTTAATGGGAACAGGAGATTGCGAAACATTTACCCTTTCAAACAGATCTCTACCAGATTGGTCATGGGGAGAGCTCCGTGGAGGGACTCAAAGCTTACGAGTAGGAAATCGCTACCTAACATTCTTTCACACCTGCCTACAGACAAATTCCGAGCATTCTGATGGCAAGGATATGCTCCATTACTTTATGGGAGCCTGCACATTTGAAGGTGAGCCTCCATTTGCAATGACAGACATTAGCCCTGAGCCAATTATTGGCAGAGGATTTTTTTCAGGAACTATTTATAAACAATATTGGGGGTCTTGGCGTGGCATTTTTCCAGGTGGATTCATTTTTGATGATACAAACATACACATCGTCTTTGGCAGACAAAATCGCGAGCTTTGGATGGTTAAACTTGATAAAAAAGGGCTACTTGAAAGTCTCATTCCTGTTTCTAATTAGTATTTTCCCCATGTTCGCAAATACAGTTAATTTGGAAAATAGGATTCAAGATTTTATGCTTGAGACAAAACAGATCGAGATTCCTGGTCATCCTCTAGCATTTAACGCTTCCATTGTAAATTGGAGAGGAGCTCTTATTCTCAGTTTTCGAGAAATTCCACTTCCATATGAGGCCTTTGATTCTTCGATCCAATCATCAAGTCTCTCTCGCGTTGGTCTTGTATTTTTAAATGATGATCTCTCAATAGATGGAACGCCCTATATATTAGATCTCCCTGGGGCAACCTTTGAAGGGGAAATTCTTGCCCGTTCAGAAGATGCAAGATTGATTAATGTGGATGAGCATCTCTATATTGTTTATAGCGATAATATTAATGAGACAGTGACTGAGGGCGGCTTCAGAATGCATGTAGGAGAGCTCGACTTTGATGGCCATCGCTTTTCACTAAATAGACTCGAATCCTTAACTGATTTTCCAGATGCTTCTCCTAAAAGACGGGAAAAAAACTGGGTCCCCTTCGACTACCAAGGAGACTTATTATTAGCCTATAGTATTCTTCCTCATAAAATATTAAATCCCCTTCTTGATGGATCGGAAAAATGCGAACTGCTAGCCTACACCTCTTCTGATATTTCGTGGATATGGGGCGAACTTCGAGGTGGCACGCCTGCACTACGCAATGGAGACGAATACCTCTCCTTTTTTCACTCCTCAATCAACATTGCAACAGATCATTCTGACGGTCAGACTATCCCCCACTATTTTATCGGAGCCTACACTTTTGAAAAGGACTCCCCTTTTACCATTACTCAGATAAGTCCAGAGCCAATTATTGGTAAAAATTTCTATATCGGACGAACATATACTCCCTACTGGCATCCAGTACGAGTTGTCTTCCCTTGTGGATTTGTCTTCCATGACAACTCCATTTTGCTTGCATATGGACGGCAAGACCACGAAATCTGGATTGCAAAAATTGATAAAGCCGGACTTTTAAACAGCTTAGTCCCTGTTTCAACAAAATAACAGAGACTAGAGGATGTTTTCAAAATCGGCCAATCTGACTAGAATCAAATATTTGTCCACAAGCAAATGCTCATAAACTTGAGGTAAATTTGGTCTATTTCTATTATAGGTTACGCAAAAAGTCTAAGAAACTCTAAACTTAAATTATGAAGCAGATCATAAAGGTTGTCCCTTATAATCCGGAGTGGCCGGAGATGTTTGAATCTGAGGCGAAGCTGATTAAAGAGGCATTAGGGACCAACTGCATATCTATTTACCACATTGGATCAACTTCTGTCCCGGGTTTAAAGGCTAAACCTATCATTGACATTCTCCCTGTTGTGAAGGATATCCAACAAGTTGATCTAACCACAGAAGCAATGGAATTTATTGGTTATGAGGCAAAGGGTGAGTTTGGGATAGCCTTTCGTAGGTATTTTCAAAAAGGAAAGAGTGGTAGAACGCATAACATTCATGTCTATGAAGAGGGTGATCCTGAAATTGATAGATATTTAAAATTTCGCAATTGGATGCGCTCACATAAAAATGACGCTAAAGCTTATTCGAAACTTAAATTAGCATTGGCAGAGAAATTTCCAAACGATATTCTCCAGTACTGCTTTGGAAAAGATGCTTTCGTTGCAAGTATCGATGCAAAAGATGGCTATAGTGGATATCGGATGGTCCAGGCATTGACAGACATAGAATGGGCAACGGTACGAGCTTTGTGTCCAGAGCATTTCCTTGATCGTCATAAAGATCATATCCATTTTGTCTTCTATAAAAATTCTGAAATAATCGGCTATTCTCACCTTCAGCTTTGCCCTAAAAATAGAGCCTCATTGCTCATGTTAGCTATTGATAAACGTTATCGTAATCTTGGATGGGATAGTCTATTTCTAAAACTTCTTAAACGCTGGTTAAAACACCAAAGCTATGAGATTGATTCACAAGGACTCGAAATGACCAAAAACTTCTAATCCTGAAAAAGAGTTCCAGTAAATGTAGTTTTTTATTAGAATCATCTTTTTATTTTTAAAATTTTCTTTAAAAAGGCGATTATTATAATGGATTCAATTCCTGCATTTGCATCAACACCAACTTGTTCTCCATCTGACGATGATGATTATCCATGCACTCTCAATGAATTAGGTAGCAAACCTCTTGTAGATGAGGATTGCGAGCATGTCAAACAATTTCTTATAAGAGTTCGCTCTCTTATAACTGATGAACGCTCTGAGATGCAAGCAGACTATCTAGAAGCGCAAATTAAATTGTTTGGGAATGATTTTAAGAATTCGATCCATTTTGCTAAAATAGGATTAGGTCGAGCTCAAACACTTGAAGCGAAAGAATACGAAGCCAGATTCACACAAGTACTGTATGATATTGATACTAAATTAAAAATATTTACCTAAGGGGCGCTTACATCTGCCCTAGAATACCGACGAGTCCAATGAGGATCAGGTAAATGGCTACAATATAATTCAGCAAGGCGGGAAATATTAGAATCAGAATTCCTGCAACTAATGAAACGACATAATTTATAGCTGGATGTATAACGATCATTTTTTTCTCCTTTGAGATTCTAGTTCACAAGTAATCTATTTGTTAATTTAAATAAATTAATTTGTTTGAATCAGATTGATTGTTGCCTTTATTTGATAAATTATGAGAAAATAGATGTATTCATTATGGGGAATTTTATGAATGTCTTTAGTTTGATATCCGATTATATGCTATTTGGCCTAAGTATCTTTATATTAGCAGGTAGCATATTCATTTCTTTTAAAACTGGTTTTATACAACTCCGCTTTTTACCGAAGCTTTTGAAGGCGCTTAGGGCTTCAAAGCAAGATCAAAAAGAGGGTTCCCATACAATTCCCCCTTTTAAAGCTCTTTTTACTGCTATGTCAACCACTCTAGGCATTGGGACAATTGTCGGTCCGATCATTGCCATACGTTGGGGCGGACCTGGCGCACTATTAGGATTTATTTTAACTGCTTTTTTTGGAAGTGCCGCAACCTACCTAGAAGTAGTTCTTAGCGTTAAATATAGACAGAGATTACCCTCAGGCCAAATTCTGGGCGGGCCGATGCAATATTTAAAGCATATTATCTCTCCGGGCGCTGCAAAATGGTATGCAATTTTTGGATGCATATTGATGTCCGCTTGGTCTGCTACTCAAGCAAATCAGCTTGTCTCAATTCTAGCCTCACCCCTTCTTGGAAAATACAATATCCCATCTCTCTTATCGGCCGGAGTAGTATCAATTACAATTTTTATTATTCTAATGGGCGGAATCAAACGGATTAGTTCTATCTCTTCGAAACTGATTCCTCCGATGTTTATTATTTATATGGTTTCGATCTGCTTTATCCTTTTTTCAAATATTGATAAATTTGGGACAGTTTTTCATACAATTTTTCAGTCAGCCTTTTCACCTTACGCAATGGCGAGCGGTGCTCTTGTCGGTGGGGTTATTAGCGCTCTTAGATGGGGCGTTTTTAAAGGGACCTACGCAACTGAAGCTGGCGTTGGAACTCAAGCTATTCCACATTCAATGGCTGAAACTAATGATCCAAATACGCAAGGAATTCTTGCAATGTTCTCTACCTTTACAGCGGGCTTTGTCTCTTTTTTATCCGGATTTGTAGCCTTGATCACAGATACCTGGCAAGATCCTGGACTTCCTTTAGGAATTAGCATGGTTGCTGCATCCTTCAAAATCTACTTTTCCTACATTGGCGTTGCCATGGTTCTCGTTATAACCTTCCTTTTCGCCTTCGGCACGATACTTGGTAATAGTTACAACGGAAGCCAATGTTTTCTTTATTTAACAGCACCTAAGAAAATCAAATACTACTATGCTGGAACTGCCCTTACAATTTTTCTAGGGTCACTATTAGAGACCAAAACAATATGGTCTCTAATAGACTTTGGACTGATATTTTTAGTTGTACCCCACATGGCCGCTCTAATACTCTCTATGTACAAACAGCCGAAAATTGCTCATGCATAGTCATTTCTGGTTAGTAATGCGTCCAAACCAGCGATCTCACATGCATAGACAAATCTGCGCAGACTTGAGCCTTTTGGATCTAATATTCTAGAAGGCTCTCCGAATATGCTTTCAATGACTGCATTTCTCATTTCCAAATCATCCAGTGCTACACCTGAAAAACCGCTCGTCTTAGGATCTCTTAGTGTGATTACCACCCGTTCTATTTTTCTTCCATCTTGTAATTCATCGATATCAATGAAATTTTTAGCAGCAACTATCAGAGTTAAGACCATCTCTCTATATAACCCCTCTCTTGATTTTCCAGTCAGTCCTAACTTCTCCGGCTCTGATGAGAGAAATTCATAAATCTGCAATTCTGAAGGCCCAGCCTCTCCACACTCAAGTGCACCCATACCTAAAATCTGACGACTCTCTAGTGTTTCAAGTAAATAGCCTGTATAATAAGGCCGTGAAATATCCTTCTCTACCATGCTCAAGACGACTTCAGCCGGCTCTCCCCCTTTTTTTCCATAAGCTTGATAATTTACGGCATCTTCAAAAAGGGTATGAAGTGGCACTGCATCAGAAATTTTCATTCTACGAAATCGTAAATTTTCCGACTCAATATAAGAACAGCTAGTACTCAAGAAAAGATCCTCTCCATCTCCAACTATTTTAACTCTTGATGCTACACCTGACATATCAACCCACCATGTTAAAAATTTAATTTATTAAGAGATTATCAATATATTGTTAAAAATAACAATGGAATTCTCTTTCAAAAAATGTTGTTAGTATCTAGCATATTCCCAAAATTATAATAAGGTTGGAAAATGATCTGTTCACAAAGAGGCGCTCTTGGAAAACATCTTTGGTCTGCCTGGGAGGGGGTAACATCTTTTGCTACAAAATGGAATGGATTTCTCCCTAGGCTTGTCGTCATGATAACAGGAGAGGCGATTGGGGCGGCCATCGCTGAAACAATTACCCCCTATGCTTTAAGTAGCGCAAATTTAGCCCTTGAAAGCTACCTCCCTTTATATAGACAAATCCCTTTAATTGTAGCGGCAGCTACACTACCAATAGTCGTAATCGCTGGAGCTGGAAAGGTCTCCAATGTTACTTTGACCCTATTTACTTTATCAATACCTCTTATATTTACAGTAGTTTCATTAAAAGACATTGAGAAGAGCACTTCAGATATTGCCGGCACAATCATTCATTACCTAGCAGGAATGTTTGCCTCTATAACGGGGGGCTTTTTAGCACTTAAATTTACATCTCTTAAATTAAATCATTCAACCGAAAAATTTTCCGATTATCGCTCTAAAATGGTCTGGCATGCACTAGCGGGTCAGGGTTTTGAAGCTTGCATCGCTCCTGCACATATGATTGTTTTTAAAATAGTCAGAGCCACTACTAGGTCCATATTTCAAACTGTTGCTTATAATGGAGTAGACTTTTGGAGAGCCTTCAAAGTTAGCGTTCGAAAGGAAAAAACATATGGGGTGATAGCTCCTATGTTAACAAAAGCCCTTTATGGAAGATTTCAATCAATCAAGAGGAAAGAACTTGCAGATACAATTGTGGGAGCAATTCTCCCCTTCTTTTTAAAGGGACAAACCTCTCTTTTTTCGAGCACTTTCGCAGAACCTTTAGTCACTAAAAAAATGGAAGAATTGCAAAATCAGAGCAGCAGTTTAATTAATACACTCACAAGATCACTTATTGAATATACCTCTATTCTACACGCTGCCGACATTCATCAAGCTACAACAACCCTTTTTAATCTGCTTCAAACTGATTCTTCAGAAAGAGTCATCCATGCCGCAACTTCGGAACTTATAGAATTATTAGATAAAACGATCACCTTAAACTCCCCTCGTACATCCTATACAATTGAAAGGGTGGGTAAGGCGTTCCTTTGGAGCGAAAAAAATGCAACTGATTTATCAGAGTTGATATGCTCTCAATTAAAAGATCTTGGAATCTTTTTAATGGGTCATCCCGTTTATCCCGTGCGACATTTCAAAGCTATTGAATCTATAATTCAGGTCCATTTAAAACCTTTTGTAAAATTTACAATCTTACGGACATTAAACCTCCCCTCCGCTAATGAACCTCTTTCGGCTATCGAAGATATTAAGTTAACAAGTATCGTCCATCATATTTTATTTTCGACAATCGCAGAACCTCTCTTACCCACTTCAGTTGTATATGGTGTGAAAAAAATTTTGGATACCTGCCTCTCGTTAACAGTTGGTACAATCCATAAACTTCAAGGCTTTAAACCTCAAGCTCAAGTATTAGCCCCTGTCCATTTTGTAGAGAACTACGTTGTTAAATCACCCATAACAAAAGTCGCGGAAGTTTCTGATTACTTTGTAGTCCCTAAACCTCAAGTTGAAGATGATTCTGATTATGTCACCGTAGACAATTCTGATACAGAATAACTAATCTCCTTTCCTTTTAGAATGAGTTCTAGCTGGCACGACCCTGAAATATTACCTGCCAGAATTTCTTTAGAGAGGAGGGTAACAACCTCATGTTGGATGAGACGCTTCAAGGGCCTTGCTCCAAAAAAGGGATCATACCCCTCATGAGCTAGAAGTTCCAAAACACTTTTCTTCCATGACAGGTTAATATGGCGAGTACTAAGCCGTTTTGCAAGCAAGCCTAATTGAATTTCGACAATCGTCTCCATGACATCTTCTTGAAGGGGTAAGAATGGAAGGATTTCATCTAATCTATTTAGAAATTCAGGCCTAAAATGCCTCCTTAGAATAGGCTCTATTGTGCTGATTATAGATTCTTTTGTAAGACTCTCTCTCTTTTCATGGATTAACTTCTGAAGCTCCTCAGATCCGATATTTGAAGTCATGATGAAAAGGGCATTTTTACAATTTATGTTGCGACCTTTGCTATCTGTAAGACGCCCCTCATCAAAAACTTGGAGCAAAATATTAAAGACATCATGATCAGCTTTTTCAATTTCATCCAGTAAGACAACTGTGTATGGCCTCCGTCTAATGGCCTCCGTAAGCTGCCCGCCCTCATCATAACCGACATACCCTGGAGGAGACCCAATTAATTTTGAAACAGAGTGCTTCTCCATATATTCTGACATATCGAGCCTAATCATAGCCTCTTCTTGATCAAAAAGCTGCTGAGCTAGAGTTTTTGCAAGCTCTGTCTTTCCGACACCTGTGGGCCCTACAAATAAAAAGACACCTATTGGCCTCATAGGATCATTAAGTCCTGCACGTGCAGCTCTAATTGAATCGGCAACAGCTTTTATAGCAAAAGGTTGTCCCACCACACGCTTTGCTAATTCAGTCTCAAGTCCGAGCAATTTTTGCGCCTCTGACGCTAGCATTCTCTGTACAGGAATTCCAGTCCATTTCGAAACAATTTGAGCAATCAAATTCTCATCTACCTCCTCCTGCAAAAGCCTCCCATCTTTGGAACTAAGAATACCTAAAGCCTCGCCTATCTCTTTTTCTAACTGAGGGATTTTACCATATCGAAATTCTGCAACTTTATTATAATCTGAGACCCTTTCAGCCTCATCCATTTGAAACCGCATCTTTTCAAGATTATCTTTTTTCTCTTTCAATGAGAGCAAAAGCTTTTTCTCTTTTTCCCATCTAAGATTTAATATGCTCAAATCCTCTTTTAAAAGAGCTATCTCCTTTCCTTTTTTCTTCATCTCCCCTTCTGAGCTTGGACTCTTTTCCCTTTTTAATCCCTCTACTTCAACAATCAGAGTGGCAAGTTCCCTTTCTTTAATATCAATTGGTAAAGGCCTACTACCAAGCTGCATACGAATTAAGCTTGCAGCTTCATCGATCAAATCAATTGCTTTATCAGGAAGATTTCGATCTGTAATATAGCGAGTGGAGAGGGTAACTGCAGCGTGAAGTGCATCTTCTGTAATTTGAACGCCATGATAAATTTCATATTTCTCACGAAGTCCCCGGAGAATTGCTATCGCATCTTCTACGGTTGGTTCCTGGACAAAAACAGGTTGAAATCGCCTCTCAAGAGCAGCATCCTTCTCAATATATTTCTGAAATTCTTTTAAGGTTGTAGCTCCAATGCAATGAAGAGCTCCTCTTGCAAGAGCTGGTTTTAAGAGATTTGCAGCATCCATTGCACCCTCAGTAGCTCCAGCACCCACCAACGTATGAATTTCATCAATAAAAAGAATTATATTTCCTTCTGCCTCCTCTACCTCTTTTAAAACCCCTTTTAGCCTCTCTTCAAATTCGCCCCTATATTTAGCTCCTGCAATGAGACTTCCCATATCAAGAACCATCACCTGCTTACCTTTTAAAGCCTCTGGAATATCTTCCTGAATGATCCGTTGTGCAAGCCCCTCTACAATTGCAGTCTTTCCCACTCCCGGTTCACCAAGAAGCATCGGATTATTCTTTGTCCTTCGTAATAGAACTTGAATTACCCGCCTAATTTCATCATCACGCCCAATTACCGGATCGAGCTTACCCTCTTTTGCAAGCCTAGTATAATTTTTGCAAAATTTATCCAAAATTTTTACATTTTGTTCAGATGTTGCTGAATCCATATGGCGATCTCCCCGTAATAAAAAAATTGTTTCTTCTAGTTTAGCTTCTGAAATCTTACTTTTCTCTCTCCATCCTTTAAAAGGCTGATCCGCTTTTTTCCAAAAAGCGAGGAGCAAATGATCACTGCTAATGTATGTATCATTCCATTTCTTACAAAGAGACTCTCCCTCTTGAAGAATTGCGCTTAGAGCTCCCGAGATCTTAGCCCCTCCCTGACCTGTAAAAGTTGGAAGATGTTTAATAACCTTCTCTACTTCGCGATGCAGAGAAGAAGGATCCAGACCAAGCTCTTTTAAAACCACCCGAAAATATCCCCCCTCCTCACTCAGAAGGGCAAAAAGGAGATGATTTTCACTCACCTCAACTTGGTTTTTTTCCTTAGCATTACCAATAGCTCCTTGGAGAGCCATCATCACCGATTCAGAAAAATTTTGCATAAGCAAACTCCTTATTGTCTCCGAATCCTATTTTACCTATATAGAGAGAAAAAGAGGATAATAAATATGATGAACTGGTTTTTTTTGGCTGATTGTTCCCATGTAGCTGTTCCTAAAGCAACAGAGATAGCCATGCGCCATTACTATATCGGGAACATACTTTGGCTCCTCCAATTAGCTTTAAGCTTTGTTATTCCCCTCCTTTTTCTGACAACGGGGTTTTCTGCAAAACTAGGAAAATTCTCTAGAATCCGGGGTAAGTATTGGTTTTTTTCAATAGCCCTCTATCTTCTCCTCTTTATTGCAATCTATCAATTGATCAGTCTCCCTCTCGACTTCTATACTGAATATGTGGTTGAACATGAATATGGCCTCTCCATTCAAACCTTATCTAAATGGATCGAACATTATGCGATATGGACTCTACTGTTTATCGTAGGTGCGGTATTATTTGTTTGGATCTTTTATCTACTCTTACAAAAAAGCCCTAAGAACTGGTGGTTTTATAGCTCAATTGTTGCAATCGCGATCACATTTTTTATCACATTTATATCTCCCATTTGGATTGATCCCCTTTTTGATACAATCGGTCCTATGAAAAATAAAGAGCTAGAGGCAAAATTATTAGCATTTGCATCCAAGGCCGGACTTGAAAATAGCCAAATCTATGAAATTAAGAAAAGTGATGAGACTCATATGGCGAATGCCTATGTAACAGGACTTTTTGGGACTGAAAGAATTGTTATTTGGGATACGGCCATTAAGCCAAACGATATAGATGGACTTCTCTTTACCTTGGGCCATGAGATGGGCCACTATGTTTTAAACCACAATTGGTGGTTCATGTTCTACTATTCTATCGCTACTTTTTTAATCTTTTATCTAACTTACAGATCTTCAATTTTTATTCTCCATCATTACAATAAACGATTCAGATTTAATAACCTTTACGACATTGCTTCACTCCCCCTCCTCCTCGTTCTAATTAACCTATTCACACTCCTTGCAAGCCCTGTTTTTAACTACATTTCACGCGATATGGAGCGGGAGGCAGATCGCTTTGGTTTAGAGCTAACTCAAAACAACTTTGCCGCTGCAACACTATTTAGAAACTTTGCTTTAGATGATCTTGCAAATCCGAATCCTGGAATACTATACACAATCTGGAGATGCGATCATCCCGCACTAAAAGATCGGATTGAATTCTGCAATAGCTACTGCCCCTGGGAACAAGGGCAGCCACTAAAATATGCGAAGTATTTTAAGGATTAATAAGGTCGTGCTAAAGGACTTCCATTAAAAGATGCCGTAACAGAAGATGCTGAAGGCGATACTTTTGCACTTCCTTTTACTGCTCGACTAGTAAGAACCCTCTCAGAAATCCCCCGAATCCTTGGGCTTGGACTCATACCTACCTTAGTCGTAGTTACAGCCTCAGAAGCAATTCGACGTGTCCTTGGACTTGCCTCCAAATGCATCCTTGCCGTAGTTCTTGCTGGGGGAGTTGGAGCCCCAGATCCACCATTAGCTACATTTAAAGTTACTTTAGTGCGAACATTTGGTAATGATAATGATACCCTTTCCATTAAAGGACTCACAGTTGATATAGGCGGACAAAACCTACTCAACAAACTACATGTGACTTCAGAAGAGTTTGATGACCTTTTTAAAAAAGGATGGAGCGCTGGTGAAGCAAGGGGGGAACCATGGATGGGACCTCTACCAATTCCCTTTGGCAATGTCATTTTAGCTAGCTCACTCTTCAGAGAAGGTCGAACACTCATAGATGATACACTTCCTTGAGCCTTCGGCTTTACAGCTCTCTTTTTTAATGATTTTTTTTCAAACTTATCTATTTGAGGCAGTTGAAGTGAAGAAATCCCGTCCTCAATGACCGGTAACCGAGGTGAGACTAATGGTGGTCCTACGAAAAACAAGGCAGCAACATCATCAACTCTTACTACAGGCTCTTCTTCGCTAAACACATCATCAAACTCTGCAAATAACTCCTCTTTTTTCTCCTCAGAAATCCAACCTTTTTTTACCCAGGTTGTTACTATAGGACCCCAATATTCATCTCTAATTTTTAGAATAAACGGCTCTCCAATATGTTCTTCATAAAAGTCATATTCATTTTCAACAGAGTAGATCTGAGCAAGCTCGGGAGTCGTTACCTCACGAAACAAAGGGGAGCATAGAGACCCGAATCCTTGAATCAATTCTTCATAATCAATTTCAGTTATTCTACCCGCAGTTAGTTCTATTTGAGCAAATTCTACACATTTTTTAAACAATTGAAGTGGACGGTTAGTTTTGACAAAACCAAGATAGCTAGTGAGATTCCATAAATCAACAGGGACATTTGCACCGTTAATTTTCACTGATTTTCTTTTAGCCCAATCACGAAATGAAGTGGCCCCCTCAAATAATGGCACTCTGTTATTAAACTCACTTATCTGCGATTTCTTCTGAGCTAATCTTTGCGCTGTAATATTATCCCTATCCGCTATGACCGGCACATCCCGAAGAAACTCATCTCGACATGCCTGAGCCTTCCCCAAAACCCTTTTTAACTGCTTTGCTTCAGCAGAAGCCCTTTCGGCCTCTACTTCAGCAACAGGCATAGGGGGGAAGCTTTCAAGAAATCCGACTAAAGTTTCATGTTGTGTAAATGGTTCCATAAATGACCCTCATTAGACATTAATGTATATATTAATTATACGCTAATAATAGATAATTATCAATAATATACTTTAATTATACATGCAAATTAGATGGACTATATCAATTATAGTGAGTAAGAACATTAAGTAAGAGCTGCTGTCCTAGATAATATATTATTAAACCCCTCACCAACAGCAGTTTATGAACACATGTTTTTAAGCTTTCTCTTTCTTTCTCTACTTCCTGCCCTAATTCGCCTCTATTCTAATCAAAAAAAAACCCATTTCTTAAAAGATTCAATTTTTGGACTGGGAGAAGACATATTTATTGGCTATCAACAAGTTATGATTTTACACCTCTTCGGTCCCTTCTTTATTATCCCAATAACTATCCTACAGCTTTATTACATAATTGATGCCTTTCTCTATCGCAAGATGGCTATTCGACTCAATTCTTCCCATTTTCAATTTCTTAAAACACCCCATCAATTTATTGATTCAGCCGTCGCAATGGGCGCTATAAAATGGATACCCATCTCGCTTTCAGTCATGCTTTCAAGCTACATTACTCTTAGACTAACCTTTTCCCCTCAGGACCCCTATATCCTCCTCCCCTCGCTTTTACTATGTTTTTGCTCTAAATGGGTCAGCGAAAAGGGTCATAACTCCCTGTTTATATTAGAATATCGTCTTTTTTATCGATATTTTTTAGGGAATAGGGAGACAAGGCAAGATCTCCTTCCTGATGCACTCATCCCAAAGTCTGAAGAGTTTATAAAAGTCGATCCTCAAAAATACCCCTTTTTAAAAGTAACAAAAGGATTCAAAGGCCCCCTCCAATTTGAAATCAAAAAAGGGCGACCCAGGAACATCATCTTTATCTTTCTTGAATCATTTAGAGGGGCCAATGTAGGCGCCCTTGGAGCAAAAATAGGGGTTACCCCCCATTTTGATGCTCTTTCTAAAAAAGGAGTCATATTTAATCAATTCTATACGAATGGGACTAACACCTATAATGCTCTATTTGCAAGCCTTACAGGGGTGCCTCAAATTTTCAACAATCCTGACAGAGGTTGGCATCACAACTTTAGCCCGAGAAACCTAGTAGACATGCCCCTGATTACAATTCCCTCTCTATTAAAGGAAGCGGGCTATTATAACCTTTTCATCGATAGTAGCCTTCTCCCGTTAGAAAATCGCGGTCTAGTTCTCGAAAAATTTGGATTTGATGAGGCTATTGGAAAAGAGGAGCTCCCCCATCTAACTAAGGATAATTCTTCGACAAGTTGGGGAATTCATGATGAACACCTCTTTGCTTTTAGCGCAGCCAAGATAGCTGAAAAAAATGACAAACCTCTTTTCACCTCAATTTTTACAATTTCAAACCACCACCCATGGAGAGTGCCTCCTAATTATAACCTTAATCAATTTAAAGAGATTATCGATCCTATTTATAGGAATTTCCTTCAAACGATGCACTACACCGATCATTGCTTGAATAGATTCATAGCTGATCTTGAGAAAAGAGATCTACTCTCTGACTCCCTCCTTTTCATTTTTGGCGATCATGGTGTGAGTATGCAGGAAAGACAAAGAACCCTCCATGAAGAGGGAATTCATGTCCCCTTATTAATATATGGCGAAGGAAAGATCCTTGAACCGAAAATCATAAGTGATATTGGAAGTCAGATAGATCTCCTTCCCACACTTATGGATTTACTTGATATCAAAGGACTCAATCATTCAATAGGGACAAGTCTACTTAGAAAAAACGATAACCGAACCCTTTTTTTTAATGAACCTCCCTGTCTAGGAAACGGATTTGCATTGAGAGTCAATAACGACAAACTAATTATTGATAATTCTAAACCGCTTCTCTTCGATCTTTCGAAAGACAAAAATGAGCTCTCTCCTATTAATAATTCTGAAAAAATTAAATGTTACGAGACCATCGCAAAAAACATCGCCTCATCAATCTCATCGGTATTTAGAGACAATAAATTTACTTATGAAAAAGGGAAAAAACTTGTCTTTTATCACAAGCAAGATCGGTTTGATGATATTGAGAAATTGGGTCCAATATTAAAATCGTTCCAAGGTCAAAACTCTCTCATCTCCGATAATGACTTGAAGAAACTAGTCAAAAATTGCCCCGGGCTAGAAGTCCTAAATCTATCTCACACTCCTCTTGTGTCTGACTTGGGTTTTAAAGAGATTTCAGATAACCTCCCTATGTTAAAATCGCTCAATCTAAGTTACAACTCAGAAATTACCGGAAACTTTTTAACAACAACCACAGATTGGATTTTGGGAGACTTTACGGGCTGTAATCACATCACCGATGATGGACTAAAGAATATTACAAAGTTATCACCCAAATTAAAAAAACTTTTTCTATCTTGCACCTCACTAACTGATGATGGCATCCGAGCAGCTACTCTTAATTTACCCCATCTTAGAGCCCTTAGCCTCTCTACCTGCGAAAAGCTTACCGAACTCTCTATAAGTAAATTCAAGAATTCCAGCCTCAACCACCTTACTCTCAATAATGCTCTCCAATTTACAGATGAATGCTTTACCCTCTTAAAAAACCATCCCCTCTACTCCCTTGCATTCACAAACGCTCCTCATATTTCGGGCAAAGGGCTTCTCTCGATCTCCCACCTATCGATAGAAGAGTTAATCCTTAAAAATCTAAATCTGACCGATACCGCCCTCCCCGCCCTAAAAAAGTTCCCCCTAAAACATCTCATCCTCTCCCCCTGCCTAAACTTTAGTAAAGAAGCGCTCAAAGAACTAATTGATCTCAATTTAGAACTCCTTGTCTTAAAAAAGTGCGACCCCTCCCTAAAAGGCTATCTATCAGAGCTCTCAAGCTCCCGAAAATCCAAAAACCAGCTTTACATCTCATTCGACGGCACCCCCGATTTTTTGGATGCATCATAAAATTAATGGTGATATCATTTTTTACCATGAACGTTTATTCGAAAAAAATTATTCAATTTATAACTGAGATCAAAGCTGCTATCAAAGAGATCCTATCGAATGAAGTAGGACTTAAAGTTAGAGGAGAAAGATTTTATACCAAAGGCGAATGGAGCTCTTATCCAATAAGTATTGTTATTTATAACACTCAAAAAACGCTTGGCTATTTTAATTCTGAATTTTATGAACTTGGCTTTCATGAATCTCTGATGCATATGAATAAATTAGTATTGCGCAATGTGATTAGACATGAATTGGCGCACTATATTGCTTGTATAAATTATGGTAACCTAACAACTCCTCACGGATCGGAATTTCGGGCCACTTGCGAAAAGTTTGGTTGGGGCAAGGAAATTTATGAGGCAAGCACCTGCTTAGATAATCTTAATCAAGGATCCCTTATAAACGAGAGTCCTGTTTTAAGAAAAATTCAGAAACTGATGGCTCTTAGTACAAGCAGCAGCAAACATGAAGCTGAGCAAGCAATGATTAAGTCTCGAGAGCTCCTTTTAAAGCATAATATTGACTCGACATACATTCAAGATGATGAAGCTGAAAAAATGTTTCTCAAAAGAATACTCAAACAAAAAAAGAAAAGCGCAAAAATGTCCTCAATAGGACGGATATTAGAGACTTTCTTTGTGACCGTTGTCTATAATCGGGGAACAGATTTTGTCTATCTCGAAATTCTAGGGGATGCAATCAACATAGAAATTGCGAACTATGTAGCAATGATTCTCGACTCAGAACTTGATAAACTGTGGCTTCAAGCTCAAACAGAGGCAGGTTTACGAGGCCTAACCGCAAAAAATTCCTTTTTTCAGGGCTTAGCAAAAGGTTACTGCAACAAGATCGGCGCCCTTAAAAAAGAATATAAGAATGACACTATAAACGCTTTAATGATAATCGAAAAGAAACTAATACTGGCCAAAGAAATTGTCTATCCTCGGCTTACTCAATCAAGAAGTAGCGGAGGATATTGTCCAACATCTGATGCAGTTGGGCAGCAGATGGGGAAAAACATGAACATTAATCCAGCAGTTAGCAGTTCATCAACATGTGGTGATCGGAACAGTCTGACCCATCAATGAAATCCGAGTTTATTCTGGTGCCGCTCTTTGCCAAGATATAATCGATTGATAATCCATCAGTTGTAGTATCTTCACATCTAAAGCCATCATAAAATTTCCCAGCAAGACCACTTTCTTGAAATTCTGTTCCACGCTCAACATTCAAATCGCCCATCAAAACATCTATTTCGTGCTTCAAAATTTCTCCCACCTGTCTTTTTCGCATAACAATATCAGGCGCCTCATTACCCGGTTCTAAATGAGTGGTCCCAATCTTCATTGATCCTGTTTGAAAAGTAAAAAGAGCCCTCTTCATTCTTGCTGCTAAAGGAATAAGAATTACCTGAGGATTTTGAATCCGAAGTTTAGATACGACAAAAAGACCACTATCCAAAGTGAGCCATGGATCAGGATTAATCCTCTCAATACCAAATCTATAAACTTTTTCTAATTCTCTAAAAAGCAGCCTAGCTGCAGGGGGGGAGACTTCTTGCAAGCAGACTACATCTGCCCCTGATTCAATAATTTTTTTGGCTACTCGAGCAATTCGCGTTGATACAAGATCTTGCCCTCCAAATTTAATCCCCAAACCACCGAAAAGCATACAAACATTAAAAGTAGCAATCTTTGCTGGCTCACCCTCTTTTATAGGGGCACTCCCCTCTAATCTAGTAAAAGAGACGTTACTACATCTCTGTTTCAATGAGTCTAAAACTCCAGCTATACCAAACAAAGCGACGCTCAGAGGACTTGTTATAAAATAGAAGAATGTACTTACAACAAATTGAATTTTTTCAAACAAATCTCTTTTTGAGGGAATCTTAGAACAAAAAAGTTCTAAACCCCTCTCCATCGTCCGATCAAACGGATCTCTTAAATAGAAAATAACCCCATTCATAGCCATCAATTCTACTTTAGGCTATCATAATTTTATATGACTAAAAAAAATATGTATAAGGGCATTGCCTTTGCCCTAGGGGCCTGTTTTGTCTGGGGCCTGATTTTTATTGTCCCCTACTTCTTGCCTGAATACTCTTCGATTGAAATAGTGATTGGCCGTTATCTCTTTTATGGATCAGCCTCTTGCCTAATGTTTTTAAAAGCTAAGTGTCATGGAGGCTGCAAATATCCAAGGGCAATATGGCTAAAAGCGCTCTATTTTTGTCTAATTGCTACAATTGGTTACTATACATTTCTTGTTCTCGCCGTCCGTTATTCATCCCCTGATATTTGCGCTCTGATCTTGGGCATCAGCCCAATAGCCATTGCTTTTTATGGCAACTGGAAGCAGCGAGAGACTACTTTTAGAAGCTTAATCGTCCCCTCTCTCCTCATCTTGGTTGGTCTAATTATCTTGAACATCTCTGATTTTTTAAATAGCCCTTCTCCTATTTCATATTCATTAGGACTTTTATTTAGCTTTATGGCACTTGCTGCTTGGAGCTGGTACGTCGTTGCAAACTCGAAATTTTTAAAACAGCATTCAGAAGTTTATTCTAGTGATTGGGCCACACTAGTCGGCGTCTCATCACTATTTTGGGCATTTGTACTCATACTCATCTTAGCCCCCTTCTTTGAGACGCCTATAGAAATGACCAAATATTTTACCCCTAAATTCCTTATAGGAAGCGCCACTCTCGGATTAATCTGTTCCTGGATTGGAGCATTTTTATGGAACAGAGCAAGCCTCTATCTACCTGTCTCTCTTGCCGGCCAACTCACCATTTTTGAGACCATCTTCGGAGTCCTCTACTTCTACCTCTTCACACAAAGTCTCCCATCCCCAATCGAAGTTATCGGCATAATAGTCCTCCTATCCGCCATCGTATACGGCATCCGCAAGTTCGCTAGAAAAAAAGCCTTCGTCGACGAAATCTCCCCCCACTAATTTAACTAAAAAAAATTTTTACCACAGAGAGCACAGAGGACACAGAGGCGCTACGCGCAAAGAATTTGTTATTTTCTCTCTGTGTCCTCTGTGATCTCTAGAGAGCTTAGCGAACGGGTGGTTAAAATATTTTTCTTATTTATTTTTCACTTGCATGAGATGAGTGTAGAGGATGATGCCAGAGGCGACTGCGACGTTGAGGCTATCAATGATAGGATCGATAGGGATTTTTACTTTGTAAGTGCATGCATCAAGGACATCTTTATCAATTCCTGTCCCCTCTCTACCAAACACAAAATAAGGCTCTTTGGGAATAGTGAGCTGATCAAGAGATAGTGCCTCATTACTTAAATAGGTTGCGATCCCATTTTTCTTTTTAAGTAATTCCGGCAGATTAGAAGTAATATGAACTTTCATCTGAAAAAGGGCCCCGCGGGAGACCTTAATTGAACGGCGCAAATAGGGCGGTGAAGAGTGCTGATCGACAATCAAATTGCGAACACCAAAAGCTACAGCGTTCCTTACAATGGCTCCCACATTTTCTGCATTGCAGACACCATTTAAGACAACAGCAGCCCCCGTCATCTTTGCAATAGAGACGCTTTGCGGCTTAACTCCAAGTGCCATAATTCCCTGATGCATCTCATATCCAGTGATCTTTTTCATCTCTTCCCTAGAACCAAGTTGCACCTTAACATGGGATGGAATAGAGATTTTTGCCACATAGTGCTCCTCCATTAAAAGGGAGACAACCTCTATCTCACTCTTAAAAAGCGACTTAACAACCTCTTCTCCCTCAGCAATAAAATAGGGATCTATATCGCGCAACCCCTCAAAAAGGGAAAGATCATCTTTTCTCATAGCTACTCCGCACTAATAATAGGCTGCTAATCAGAGCTAATAGAGACCAATACCAGACAACACTCGAAACGATTCCAGTCGTTTTAAAGATCCAAAGGGATAGAGCCACCGTTGGGCCTCCTAGAAGTTGGCAGCCGATTGCATAGCCAAAGGAGATGATTCCGTAGCGATGTGAGGGAGGGACAAGTTCCATGGCCCAAGCGTGAAAGGGGGCGCAAAAAGCGACTCCTACTAAGACTAAGAAGATTCGAATCCCAATAAGACCTGTAAGTGTTATTCCGGGGAGCATTCTAAATAGTGGAATTGCGAGGAGGAGAATCGTTAAAGAGCTGCAGAGCATCATTTTCTCCCTGGAGATCTTTGAAGCTATCCATCCAAAAAGGGGGAGGGCACAAAAATCAAGAACGAGGAGCGCCGTATTCAAACTCATCATTTGGCTCTTCGTAACAGAGGTTACGAGCGGGACAAACCCATTCATTAATAGGAGAGCGACTGAATAATTGGCGTATGAAAACCCTGATACTATCGCAATTATAGACAAAGGCTTGCGATGGGTCCAGAGAGCCTTAATAGGATTTGAGTAACCAATTGGTGCTGAATACGAAGGGAGTTTTCGTCTTAAAACGAATCCGAAAATCCCTGTTAGACATCCAATCAAATAGAGCGCCCTCCAACCCCAATTAATGTGCCCATACAGAGAAATAACAGAGACCCCAAAAGAGGCCAATAGAATCCCGCCAATCGTAGTCATACTATAAACACTACTCAAGAAATCGTGACGCTCCTTTGGGGCATTTTCAAGCAAAAATAGCGCTCCACCCATCGTCTCTCCGGAGGCTAATAAATTTTGCAAAATGCGCGCTACACAAAAAAAGATCGGCGCTACAATACCTACTCCTAGATAGATCGGGCAAAAGGCGATGCAACCCGAGACAATAGACATGCCACCAAGCGACCAAAAAAGAGCTTCCCTCCTTCCATACCTGTCGCCAATATAGCCAAACAGAAGAGCCCCTATCGGCCTTGCTATCATTCCCAAAGGAATCATCGCATAAGTCAAAATAAGCGCAGTAATCAGATCCTCATTTGGAAATATCAAAGGGGCCAATACCGGCGCTAGAAAACTAAAGAGCGCCGTATCATAGTGCTCAAAGAAATTCCCCAAACAAGAACTCCACAACTCTATCCGAGACAAAGCTCTTTGTGCTGTCATATATCACTTATGTTACAAATGGGGATGATTCTAGCTCTCTCCTCCTTATATTTTCAACTTGCAATATAACTGTTTTACTGTACAATTTAAGAGATGAAATATCTATTAATTCTATTAGGAGCCCTTGTGCATCAGACAAATATTGAAAGTATTGAATCTCCTATTGCCTGCAAAGTAGAAAAAATATTTGTTGTCGGACTCTCGATTGTAACTTCTAATGAAACCTTTCAAACTGAGGGCGTCCCTCTTTGGGGCAGATTTTTTACAGATAACATTGCTGAAAAAATTCCAGGACGGGTCAATTCCGATCTTTTAGCTGTTTATACAAATTATCAAGGTGATTTTACCAAACCATTTACCTATATACTCGGCTGTGAAGTAGCTAATTTAAATCAGATTCCAGAAGGGATGGTAGGTTTAGAGATCGATGAAGCCACTTATTCTCTATACACAGCTAAAGGTGAATTCCCAGGGTCAATGCTAGAGACCTGGCGCGCCATCTGGACCTCAACCAATCGGGCCTACACAACCGATTTTGAAGTCTACCCCTCAGATTTCAATCCCGCAGCAAATCCTGAAATAAAAATTTTCATCGCCACAACAGACTAATTAAGTCATCCTTATATGCCCCTCCGGCGACTTTCAACCCCAAAAGCCAATGTCAACTGATTCATTATAAGAAAGTTGTGAAGTTTTCTTGCGAAAATTCTAATATAAAAATTGTCAGCGTTAATTAGAAATGTCACCTAGTTGCGTTTTTTAGAAATGTCCCCTTTTAGAGGTCAAAGCAACCTAAGATAGGTGAGTTTTAGTATCTCCATTATATCAAAAAATGATTTGTTAGGCAAACCGATAGGGATTGCAAAGGGTGTGCCCTTTGCTGGGGTTTTAGGAATAAAGTCCTTATTGGAGGGTCTCCATTCGGAATGCAAGGGTGGAAAACCCTTGCCGGGGGGTCCGGGGGCGAGTAGTCCCCGCTTAAAAACCTTTCTCTTAGACCATGTTTAATTGGTGTCTGACACCAGATTGCCATTCTGTATACCTCATATTGTTATTGCGTTAAGTGCGTTTTGAGTTGCATCTTGCACTCAAACATTCTCGCCTGCGGCGAGTTCCGCACCCCTCTATAGCGGCTAAAATCTTGAGATCTATTAAATTTCTCATCTTAGGGCCAATATAGAGAGGCGCGTCTTATAAAAAACTAAATCTGTATCATGTCACAAGCTTTCCTAGCATGACGTTTCCAAGGGTGTTTTTTAGATGGTATGTATTTTTTCTTTCCATCACTTATTCTTACAAGCTCATCTAGTAGGGCATTCAGCTGTTTTGAATCCACTTCACCCATCTGTTTTTGTTGCTGTGAGTAAGTTTTTAAAAGCAATTTCTTCCCCATGTAAAATGCGTCAATTGATTCATCTTTAAATTCATGAATGACTATTCTTGCTTTTTTTAAAACGTAAGTCTCCCGATTTGTTTGCACTTGATAAATTGTATTCTTATGCTGAAAGGTTAAATTTTTTGTTAGAGTTCGATTCTCTTTTATGATAAAAATACGATTTAAATCATCCTCTAGGAGTAGCTCTCTGTGCGCATTGTTAGGGTCTTTTGGTACAACTGCAAAACGGCTGGTAAAAAGGCGTTAGCTTCTTCGGGTGTCGAAATCTTTTGAAGCCTAAGCTCTTTTACAAGACGATCTTGCAAAGTCTGATTCATTCTTTCTAATAGCGCCCTTTTGGTAGACTGTGGTTCCCTGGACCCCCTCTTTCTCTTGATATCAGCCCTGTTGCACCCTCAAATCGATATTTTTTAACTAATCGCTTGATGTGCCTGATTTCAACATTCAGTATATCAGCAGCTTCTGACTGTTTAAGTCTTTTCTCAACAACCTTGATTATTATCTCTAAACGACTTAACTCGTTAATACTCATATAAATACCTCCTTTCATGTGTAGCACCTCCAAGGCTTTAAAACCTTATTTACTACCAAAAGGGGACATTTCTAATTAATGCCCACATTCTAATATAAAAATATTGAATCTAATTGTAATTATGATATAATTAACATGTTTTTAATAATATTTTATTTAAATTAACCATAATAAGGAGCTAAAAAATGAGCATGCCTATAGATTCAAGTCTACGAAAAGTTAGTGATGCCTCGAGTGTAAGTTTTCTTCAAGATGAGACTTCCCCTACTGAGAACACAGCTTCAATTAGTGTAGTAGGTAAAATAGTAAACGGAGTAGCAGGTTTTATATCGGGATGCAGCAAAGTTCTTTCAGGAATTGTTCACGTCGTTAAGACAAGTCATCAAGCTGCTGAAATCCGGGCTGATGCTGCAGCCAGAAAATCCTTAGGGCTAGAGCTTAGAGGACATGATTTGGATAAAGAGTATGAATTTTCCATGGTTCCATTTGGTCCCTCAGAAGTGGCCTACCCTATATGGGTTATGAGAAGCTATAAAGAAGGTGGTTATGTATATAAAGCTGTAAATGATATAGAGCAACTGGGTAATTATGAACCATTGACCGAAGATGATTTTCTTAAAATGCTTATTTCTGATGATGCAGTTCGAGCTTCTATTGCAGCACAAAGGAGAACAGAGCACCCCGATTCAACTTTAGAATAATCTCCTTCCTTTAACTCGACGTCTGGATTTTGGCGGCGCGATTATTCCGATTTAATATAAACTGGCTAGCATGATCAAAGATGAAAATAAAAAAGGATATTAGTGGTTATGGTGGTGGCATTTCACGTAAGGAGTGGTTGTTGACTCATGAAAAATAGATGTTTTGGTGAAGGTAAAGAGCTCTATTCTGACTATCATGATAACGAATGGGGCATTCCCGTTCACGATGACAGGCACCTTTTTGAAATGCTCATACTTGAAGGGGCTCAAGCAGGGCTATCTTGGGAAACAATACTTAAAAGGCGTGATGGTTATCGCAAGGCCTTTCACAACTTCGATCCTGCAAAAGTCGCCTCAATGACCGATAACCAGCTTACAGCCCTCATGCAAAATGATGGGATCATTCGCAATCGCCTCAAAATTTTTGCCGCCCGTAAAAACGCCATAGCATTTCTTAACATCCAAACCGAATTTGGCACCTTTGATAATTACCTCTGGCGCTTTGTAAATAAAAACCCAATCATTAACCACTTCACCACCTTAAAAGAACTTCCCGTCTCCACCCCCGAAAGCCTATCTCTATCTAAAGACCTAAAAAAGCGCGGCATGACCTTTGTCGGCCCCACCATCATCTACGCCTACATGCAAGCAGTCGGCCTCGTCTGCGATCACCTCACCACCTGCTGGCTCTTTAAAAAATAATCAATTTAAGCGATTTACCTTATAACGAGCTGCTTTTTTAATACCACTTTGATTAATAAGGCCTTTATCGATCAAATCGGCAAGGTCCCGTTGTAAAGATCGTCTGTGGATACCGGGGCAAAGCAATTCATAATCGTTAATGGAGAAGTCTTCTTCCCTTTCAAACAACCCATCTAATGCCTGTTTTTGTCTTGGCGAAAGTTTGTGTTCTAGCCCTAATACATCCAATTTCATTGCATTGGATCCTTTTCGTTGAATTTCATGCATTTGTGTCTCAAGAGCTTTAGAGAAATATTCAAGCCAACAAGTCATATCCATATTGTTATTTCTTACAGATTGAATTGCCTGGTAATAGTCTTGTCTGTTGCGATCATAGTACTCGCTGATAGTAAAAAGCTTCTTAAAGTCATAGCCTGATCGGTAGAGACATAAAGTAGACAATAGTCGAGCTGTTCTCCCATTTCCATCTAAAAATGGGTGTATATGAACAAGTTGAAACTGTGCAATCCCAGCTAAAAGTACAGGTGGAATAGTCTTTTCATTTTGTAACCAATCAACTAATTCAGTCATAAAAATAGGGACATCATAAGCAGCTGGTGGTGTATAGATAATTTCTTTAGTTTTCGAATTAGCCACATAGTTTTGAATGGCTCTGTATTGACCCGGCTGAGCGCTATTTCCCCTTACATTTTCAACAAGACGTTTATGAATTTCCCTAATCAACCCTTCTGTAATAGGTCCTTCTGAAAAAACATAATCTGCCACAAAATCAAAGGCTTTTTTATAATTTAAGAGTTCTTTGACATCTTCAGAGTCGACACCCAACATTTTTTCGCCGGCCAGGAGTCTTTCAGACTGATCAAGACTTAAATGTGTCCCTTCTATATGGGTAGTATGGTGAGCTTCTAAAATTAGCGCGCGCGCTTGCATTTTAGCCACCCAATCTTTAGAAAGCTGTGCCGCCTCTAAGAATCCCCGCGTTCGTTCAATTGCTGTAATTGCGGATGCAATAGGATTAGTAATAGTGAATTTTGGTAGAAACGGCATTTTTACGACACTTTTTTCTTTATTGTGTCATAAAAAATAGTGCCTTGCAAGCAATTTTTCACTTTTACGACACTTTTACGACACTTTTACGACACTTTTACGACACTTTCTACTAAAACTGTCAAGATAGCTCTGCTATATACTATTATTTTGATTCTGTTTATAGAGAGGGAATGGATGAATTACAAAAGATGAATGCCTACTGGCGGGCGGCGAATTATTTATCGGTGGGTCAGATCTATCTTTTGGACAATCCCCGTCTGTTGCGGCCGCTAAAGATTGAAGATGTGAAGCCGCGGTTGCTTGGCCATTTTGGGACGACGCCGGGATTGAATTTCTTGTATGTGCACTTGAATCGGGTGATTAAGAAAAACAGTCTGAATATGATTTTTATCGCAGGTCCTGGACATGGCGCACCGGGCGTAGTAGCAAATACATATTTAGAAGGGACATATAGCGAGTATTATCCGAAGATTTCTCAGGATACAAAGGGGCTTCAAGCTCTCTTTAGGCAATTTTCATTTCCAGGTGGAATTCCAAGTCATGCTGCTCCTGACACTCCGGGCTCTATTAATGAGGGGGGAGAGCTTGGTTATTCGCTCGCGCATGCTTATGGCTCAGTCTTTGATAATCCAGATCTAATTGCAGCTTGTGTTGTTGGTGATGGTGAGGCTGAGACAGGGCCTTTAGCTGCAAGCTGGCATTCGAATAAATTTCTAAATCCGGTCCATGATGGGGCTGTCCTCCCCATACTTCACCTCAATGGTTATAAAATTGCTGAACCGACAATTCTAGCCCGCATTAGCCATAAAGAATTAGAAGAGCTTTTTTTGGGCTACGGATACAAACCCTATTTTGTTGAGGGGGAAGAACCAGATAAAGTTCACGCACTCCTTGCTAAGACTCTAGATAAAGTAATTGCTGAAATCAAAGTGATTCAAAACAAAGCAAGAAATAACGGCTTTATCACTAGGCCCATTTGGCCGATGATCATTTTTAAAACTCCAAAGGGATGGACTGGGCCACATGAGGGATCATGGAAATCTCACCAAGTTCCCGTGAGCGATATATCTAAACCTGGACATCTTAAAATCCTCGAAGATTGGTTGAAAAGTTATAGACCTGAAGAACTTTTTGATGCTAATGGCTCTCTTATCCCCGAATTAAAAGAACTAGCACCAATTGGCAAGTTGCGAATGGGAGCAAATCCGCATGCAAACGGTGGACTTCTACTTAAAAACCTAAAAATTCCTGATTTTCAAGATTATGCAGTTACTGTTACTCATCCTGGAACAACCTTTGAAGAGTCAACCAAAGTAATGGGGACGTTTCTCCGTGACATTATGAAACTCAATTGGGATGAGCGCAATTTTAGGGTCTTTGGTCCTGATGAGACTGCTTCAAATAGACTGACCGCTCTATTTGAGATTACGGACAGGACATCAACGGCAGAAATTTTCAAAACAGATGATCACGTCTCTTCCGATGGACGTGTTATGGAAGTATTGAGCGAACATCTATGTGAAGGCTGGTTAGAGGGCTACCTTCTAACCGGAAGACATGGACTATTCTCCTGCTATGAGGCGTTTATCCATATTGTCGATTCAATGTTTAACCAACATGCTAAATGGTTAAATATGTGCCAAACAATTTCTTGGCGTGCACCTATCGCATCACTAAATTATCTTCTCAGTTCACATGTATGGCGTCAAGATCACAACGGATTTAGCCACCAAGATCCGGGGTTTATAGATCATGTCATGAACAAAAAAGCTGACATTGTTAGAGTCTACCTTCCGCCTGACGCAAATACCTTATTATCAGTAACTAATCACTGTATGAAGAGCCGCAACTATATCAATGTAATCGTTGCAGGGAAACAGCCCGAACTTCAATGGCTCTCAATGGATGAAGCTATCCAGCATTCTACTACAGGTCTCGGAGTATGGCGCTTTGCAAGTAATGATGAAGGGTTTACTCCTGACTTAATCATGGCCTCAGCTGGTGACGTTCCAACGCTAGAATCTCTTGCTGCGACACAAATGCTTAGAGAGCAATTTCCCGATCTAAAAATCAGAGTTGTTAACGTCGTTGATTTAATGACTCTTCAAACGCATGGGGACCATCCCCACAGCTTAAGTGATAAAGAGTATGATGGAATCTTTCCAAGCAATGTACCGGTGATCTTTGCCTTTCACGGCTATCCGACATTGATCCACAGGCTAACCTATCGAAGAGCCAATTCTTCTCACATGCACGTCCACGGTTTCAAAGAGGAAGGGACAACCACCACCCCTTTTGATATGGTCGTATTAAATGAACTTGATCGATTCCATCTTGCACTCAACGCAATTCGCAGGCTGCCAAATCTGGATGGATCTAAAGTGAAAAAGCTCTTAAGTGACAAACTTCTCGAACATAAGGAATATATATATAAGCATGGTGAAGATATGCCCGAAATTCGGAATTGGAAATGGAGTCTTAAATGAAAATTCTTGTTCTCAATCGTGGCTCTAGCACTATTAAATGCTCTTTATATGACAATTTTACCGGCACATTTACCCTCCCCTCTTGGGAAGATAATAAACTTGTAAAAAGGGAGATCGAAGGAGTTCAGGCTATCGGTCACAGGATCGTTCATGGAGGCAATCATTTCAAAAAAAGCGCCCTAATCGATTCCACTGTTAAAGATAAGATCGCCTCTCTTGCAAAGCTTGCCCCCCTCCATAATTTAACCGAGCTCGAAGATATCAAAAAGATGGAAAAGCTTTTCCCAAATACGCCGCAAATAGCCGTCTTTGATACCGCTTTCCATCACACTCTATCAGAAGCTGCCTTCACCTATCCAGGACCATATAAATGGGCTGAGGAGGGAATTAGACGCTACGGTTTTCATGGAATCAGCTTCCAATACTGCACAAAAAGAGCCTCTAAGCTATTAAACCAGGACCAAAAAGGGCTAAAAATGGTCATCTGCCACCTTGGCGCCGGCGCTTCCCTATGCGCAGTAAAAGATGGCAAAAGCATTGACACAACAATGGGATTTACTCCATTAGAAGGACTTATGATGGATACCCGTTCCGGCTCTATCGACCCTGGAATCCTCCTCCACCTCCTAGACAATAAGAGCCCAAAAGAGCTCTCCTTTGAGCTCTACCACGCCTCTGGCCTACTTGGCATCTCTGGAATCCCTGGCGGCATGCAAGCCATTATTGACAACCCCTCCTCGCGAACTAAGCTTGCTTTAGACATATATATACATAGACTGACTAGCCTTATCGGCTCAATGGTAGCGTCTCTCAATGGAATCGATGCCCTCATCTTCACAGCCGGCATCGGTGAAAATGCTCCCGTGGTCCGCGAGCGCGTTACAAACGCCCTCTCATTCCTTGGCATCAAGCTAGAGACCAATGAAAACAGCCCCGAAGACCAAATTCTCTCTTCCCCCACCTCAAAAGTCAAAGTCCTCCTAATACACACCCAAGAATCGTTTGAAATCGCAAACGATTGCTTTACTTCCGTTTCCAAATAAAGATACCAATACCAAAAGCCATTGCAATACCACAGAAAGCAATTGCAGACGTAGAATGTCTCCAAAGCAGTAGCAATAAGGGGACTATTTGACTTAATGCCAGAAGAGAAATAGGCTTCATCTTTTCAAGCATTCTTTCGATTAAGGGAAATAGATATACATAAACAAGCCAAAGGAGAAATCCAAGAGCCCACCCACCTAGAATATCAATTGGGAAATGCATACCCAAGTAAATTCGGGATAACGAAATTAAGCTAACATAGATAAAAGCAACAACCCACCGCCACGGACTTCTCCATGCACAAATTAAAATTCCAGATAGAAGAATTACATTTGTTGCAGCGCCACTAGGAAATCCAAAGCTTCCCCCACTTGTTTGAAGTAGACCAAGCCCTGAATCAATCTGGTAAGGCCTGGGCGTTGCAAAGAGCTCTTTTAAAGAATTAATCGAGAAATTAGTTAAAACTAAAATATAGAAAAACCTTAAGCCGGTCTTCCATCCAAACCAAACCCAAATAGTAGGAACTAGTAAGACAAAAAATCCCAATGTATCAAAAAAATTCAAGAACTCAAAAAAAATATCTAAAACGGGATTCCTAAACCCTTGAACAAATTTAACAAACTCAAGTCCTGAAGTATCCATAGTCTTCGGTATAGCATTTTTCAGTTAAATTGCTTATATTTTTCTGATGCAGCCTATCCTCCTTATTCTTTCTCTTCTCCATTTTTTTAAAGCGCCTCCCCTCCCTCCTGAAACCGAATGCGCTTTTTGCAACAGAACCGTTTTGGATTCACAAAAATTTTACGAAGACGATTTAGTGATCGCTCTCTGGAATTATAGAGCCGCTCTCCCCGGCCACTCGCTCATCATCCCCAAAAGACATGTAGAAAGATTCGATGCCCTCACAGACCAAGAATCGCTTAAGATCGCCCAAGTAATCAAAAAAGTAGATGCTGCCGCAAGACAAGTCTTTAATAGCTCTGCCTACCTCCTCTATCAAAAAAATGGCCGCGAAGTTGGTCAATCTGTCCCCCATGTCCACTTTCATTACATCCCAAGACAATTCGGCGACGACTCTCTCATCTCACTTCTCTTTAATATCTGCACCCTAAGCCTTAAAAAAAACCTCACCCCAACCGAAATGGGGATCGCTACAAATAAAATGAAACTTGCCATGGAGTCCCCTATGATTACTTTTAAACATGTAGACTTAGCCAATCGAGCGATTGTACATAAATGGCTCAAAGAACCTCATGTTGCAGAATGGTTTTATGGACAAGGTTTACAGAACACCCTTGATCATTTGGATGCCTTTTTAAATAGAGCATCCTCCGATGTCAAATATTGGATAGCTTTTGACAGCGGAAAACCGTTTGCCTTCTTCATTACCTCCCCTGTTTCCAAACCGGCAGATCCTTTAAGTAAATTCTGTAACGAAGATGGTCCTGCGATTACCCTCGATATGCTCATAGGAAATCCAGACTATCTCGGCAAAGGACTTGCTCCAAATCTCATCAAACAATTCCTCCTCACAGAATTCCCCACTATCAAAGAGGTCCTTATCGATCCTGAAGCCTCAAATGAAAAAGCAATCCATGTCTACAAGAAAGCCGGCTTCGTAAAACTCGAAGAATTCATCCCCTCTCATAGCCCCAATTCGCACATCATGATGCGTCTCAATATGAGACATCTAAAAAAATACGCATTTAAACCCTATGACAAAGAATCTCCAGCTCTCTTCCAAAAAGAGAAAAATCGAATCTCCTCCCTCATTAAACAGGATACCCGCATTGAACATGTAGGCAGCACTGCTATCCCCAATCTCGGAGGCAAAGGGATCATCGACATAGCCATTGCATCGGATAACATTGACATCATTTCCTCCGAATTACAGAAAATCGGTTATGAATTTAGACCTACCGGCAGCACTCCCACAAAACTCTTCTTTAAAGAGCCATCAGGAACCTTCCACATACACTTAATGTCACCCACCACTACCGAATGGAAAAATCTCCTCCATTTTAGAGACTATCTCATCTCCCATCCAGAAGAGGCTAAACAATACCAAGAGCTTAAAAAAACCGCCTCCGAAGACAATCCCGCTAACGGCACTAAATACCGAGAGCTCAAAGACCCCCTCATCAGAAAAATCCTAGATAGCAAATAATTTTTGTATACGAGAGAGATCAGCTTGTCCATTAAGAGAGATTTCAAAAAAATAAGGAAGCTGCCATTTTTGAGTCTTACTAGCTTGTTTATTGTCAGTTCTATCCCATGGTGGATAGACTCTTATGGCTCGCTTTCCTCCCTTTCCGTCCTTAGATACAATTCCTTTTTCGTATAAGACGAGTTTAGGGAAAACAAACTGTCCAAAATGTTCAGGTGTGCGAACACTGATAACAACTAAATCAAAGGGATCTGCCATATCAAAAGGTTGAATAGGCCCACTTCCTATCCGCTTCCAAATGGTAACAAACTGTCCAATTTTTGTCGGAGTGATCTTCGCTACCCGAAACTTAATGTTCCGATGATTCATTTTGAATTCCGCAGCTCCATATTCTTCACTTTCCGCCTCTATTGCAAAATGATCCCCCGTCAATCCGCTCGGTTTATACACAAATTTCTGAACTGCAACAAGATCAACATGAATCAATTCAAATGAATTATTCTCTTTAATTACCATCGATTCCTCTAAGCATTTTCTTACAAAGAATAGAGAATACATTGAATTTATCCCATCGAAAAGTTCTAAAGCTCATCCAACTACCTCCAAACCAAAAGCCCAGATCAACCGATCTTACACATTGAGAGGGTAGAAGAGCCGATCACTCAACTCTCCCCCCATTAGAACCCACCGTGCCCAATTAAGGCAGTGGGCTCAAGATAATACCGTTCACCTACTGTGATATTAGAACATCCGATGGACTATTCTAGCTTCTGGGAGCGGATTTG
>CANJWO010000016.1 GCA_947478685.1 Chlamydiota bacterium
GACCCCCGACAGAAAATAAGTTATAGCCTAAAACTTCCCTCTAACGATCAGAAACCGGATATAAACTTACTGGTATAGTAAACATTTTTTAACATAAAAGTGTTACCTATGTTGGTGAATCAAATGTAACCTATGTTACCGATCGGACCGCATATCACATTCTCTGATATGCTAAGGGCCGTCCGCGTGGAGATTTGGAAGAAACATCTATTTTCAGGAATGCTAAAAACAACCCCTTCCGAGGAAAATATTACGCTAAAAATGCATGAATTCGCTGCAAAAATTGTTAAACGATTGCTTCAAGCTGCATAACTTGTTTTAGAATAAGGCTTAAAATCAAAAAAATTTGAACAGGATTTGAATGACGCGGCAAAGCCACGTCTATTCAAATCTTGTACAAAGTCGAGATATAGGGTTATAAAGGATAAGTCAAAGTTTATATCTGACCATTTTAGCTTCACGATTTCTCCATAACGCATTCCAGTTAAGATTGCTAGTGATACAATGGCAAGTAAATCGGGATTCGAAGATTCTTTGCAGGCTTCTAATAATCGATGTATCTCATCTCGATCAAGAAATCGATCTCTCCCACGACCTTCTTTTGGTTTGGAAATCTTCAGCATAGGGTTCTCCTCAAGCCATTCCCAATCTTTAACACCGACTGAAAGTACCTTAGAAAAAGCTGCTAAGTAACGGTTGACTGTTGATGAGCTGCGGATTGACTTTTTAGTAGTTGTCTCGGAAAGCAATTTATCTCGCACCGCTGCGATGTGCGACGATGACAAATCAGATAGGAGAATATGCCCTAATATTGATCGAAGAGAAACTGGCAGAGTTTGTGTTGATTTGTTCCAGCTTGAGCTGGTTGAGTGCGTAAAATTTGCGTAAATGAAGATTTCCGCATTAAGTGCGTAATGCTTGAAAACCTGTGTTAGTACTGGTATGGGAAGTTTGGGGCAGCCAGGACTTGAACCTGGGACCTGCGGATTATGAGTCCGACGCTCTAACCAACTGAGCTATTGCCCCGTGAAAGGATGTTGACATTATAGGGATTTTGGGACCTGTTGTAAAGGGGTAATGTTGTGGGTTGATTTAAAGATGGTTACTCGCTTGCTCTCTGTATCGATTTCAATGGGGGCGTTTAGGGGGAGGGTTGCTTGGTATTTGTCATGGCCGGAGGGGAATTCTTGGATGACTGGGTAGGGGGCATTGTCGAAGTAGTGGTCGAAGACTTCGGTGAGGGTGAGGCTACAAGGGGTATTGGGGTTGCAATTGGTCCAGGTGCCGAGGATGATTGCTGCGGGGTTGTCTAGTAGGCCTGCTGCTTTTAGTTGCCACAGTTTCCTGTCGATGACGTAAATGGTTTCATTGACATCTTCGAGGAGGAGGATTTTTCCTTGAGTATCTGGTTGCCATTTTGTGCCGCAAAGTGTAGCGATTAGGCTTAAGTTTCCTCCTACTAAAATTCCCTGAGCATTTCCAGGTCGAAGGATTTTAAGTTGATAATCGGGTGGCAAGGGGATGCTATCTGTTATTTGATTTGAAGCGGTGGTTTCAAAAGAGGAAAAGGCGTATTCATCATCAAAATCGGGTTTGCCAAAGAAGCTAAGTGTGGGACCAAGAAATGTTACAAGGCCTGTTTTTTGACCGATTGCTTGGTGCAGGGCTGTAATGTCACTCATCCCGATCAATATTTTTGGATGTGCTTTGATGATTTCATAATCGAGGTAGTCTAAGATGCGCGTTGATCCATAACCGCCTCTAAAACACCAAATAGCTTTGACCTCTTCATTTTTCCAGGCATTCATGAAGGCTTCAGCCCTTTCATTATCCTTTCCTGCAAGATAGCCGTGTCTATTTATTTTCTCAGGATAGAAAACAGTCCTATAACCTTGTAATTTTAGCCAGGCTGCTTTGCTTTCTAAGATCTCGTTAGCATCTATATCATTTTGAGTAAAAAATGAAGCAGGGAATACAAGGGCGATCAGATCACCTTTTTGCAACGGAGGGGGAAAAATTGTTTCCATTTCAGAATAAATTATATGTTTGATGGGAAAAAAGCAAGCGATGCTTTCGTAGGAGTCTAGGCGTCCCCATTAATGGTGATGAAGCCGTCGTCGGCGGGTGGGAAGTTAGGGCCGAGGGAAAGTCTATTTGTAAAGTATTTGTAGTAAATGGCTAGTGCTTGTTTATGGTTTTGTACGCAGAAAAAGACGTTGGAGACCCATTCTGAGCCGCGAATTGTTCCCATTTTTCGATTGATTTTGTAGATGGGGGTGATTTTTTCATGCCAATACTCGGAGGGGCCGAAGAGGAGGACGGGAGCTGGGGGCCTATTACCAACTTGAGTTCTGAGGAGTTCTAGAGAGTGTTCAAAGTCGGTGCCGACTCCACCTTGACAAAGGATGGGAAAGTCAAGGCCAAATTCGGATTGGCGGATGATAAGTTGTTCGAGCCGGTAGGTCATTTTTGCTTGAATATAGGGATTCATCGGCTCTTCTTCTTCGTCGGTTTCGTGAGGCTTTCTAAAGTCAACCGCGTGACCACAGGAGAGAAGATCGAGCTCACTTGCTATTTGGTTTCCCATTGACATGACGCCGGGTCCGCCACCTGTGCTGACGGCAATTGCAGTTTCAGGGTTAAGCTGGTCGTGATTGAGTTCTTTTTGCATCTGCATAAGCCCTTTAAAGAGGAGCTTAAACTCTTCTCTGTAATCAGATTCGTATAATCTGGAGCCGTAAATGCCAAAAAATGTTGCCTTTCGGAAGTCTTTTTCTTTATGAACAGGGACAAACATGCCAAAATCTTTATCTGACCTAAGAACATATTTCAGAAGGAGATGTGAGGTGAAATCGACCCAAAAAACGTCAACAGAGGCCTTTGCTAGGTCTACTAACATGGTTCTGTCGTCATGTGAAAAATAATCCCCATGGCGAGGGGAGGGTATTTTAAAATAGATAGCTTTTAGACATCTTGTTACCCGTTCGTTAAGGAGGAAACTCTTTAAAAGTGGGGCGGGGAGGTAATTCGTAAGGACAACCCCTTCACTCGTGATGTTACCCTCTTGCATCGCCTTAACGATGGTGTAAATCGCTTGCGATTTTATGAAGTTGCTTAATACAGCTTTATCCTTTCTGTCGAGTGGAGGGACTATTAAATTTCCTTCGGTAGGAAGGTCGGATAATAGCCAATCTTCTAAGGTCAATTTTACAAGATGCTCTCCTTTCACAATAAAAGTGGCGGCCTCTTTTTCAGGGGCAGTATCAAAAGCTTGAAAGAGACTTTCAGGATCGTCAAGACACTCGCGAAGCAAGTCTCTATCGGAAAAGAAAAAATATTCACGATAGGGTTCTAGCGTATAGAACTCTAATGGAATATGGGTGATTTCTTCATCACTTGTGCCATGAAATTCGAAAATGTCGCCTGTTTTTCTTTGAGGTTCAATGATATCTGCGGAGGCATGAAAATAGCCTTTAGGCAATTCTTCATGAACGACTCTAGCATAGAGGGTGCGGATGCTCATGTTCATTGTCTTTACAAGGAGCATTCCATTTGGTGGGATTTTCCGTGGTCCAGCCTGCTGGATTTGATGTAGGAAGAGGGAGGATCTAAAATGGGTATCAGGCTGTTTTAGACCTTTAATAATAGTTTCTAAAAATCCATAGACGGCCTGATCATAGACCCAAATGCCTGATTGAAGAGGAATTCTTACAATGGTCCGATTTTTTTCAATTTGCTCTATAATTTGTTCTGTCTTATATCCTTCTCCAATAACAAGGAGGGGATTGCCATTTTCATCCGATTTTCCGAGAAGTCTATGTAAATATTCGGCATGTCTAACCCGTCTCCGATCGTCCGCAGCAAAAAGTTTTCCTATATAAATACCGTCAGAAAAAAGACTTAAAAGCTTTTCTCCTATAGGATTGAAAGCTTTTAGCTTCACGAGTACTTCTGCTGTACCAAGCTTTGGGGAGAATTCATAAGATATTCCTCTTCCATCAACGCCTAATTGGGCAAAGGTGCTTTTAATGTTAAATTGGACAAGGTGAGGATCGATATCAAATCCCTTAAAATAGGGGGAAATTTTTTCGATTAGAACAACAGTTTCTACCTCGTTTTTACTGATAAACTTGGTCTTTGTTGACTTTCCATCAGGGGTGATTAGGTCATATGGGTGTGAGAATATATTTTTGGGCATATTTGATTGTAATATCTAAAAACTATTTAAAGAAATAGGGAAAACAGAGTAGAAGTGAGATATGACAATTAGAAAAATAGATGATGGTTTAGCTGCTCAACTGAAACCTATTACGTTTCTCCCTAATGTTTCAGTTGAAATGTTGGGTGGGGGTTTTGGAAAATCAGAGGCCCCTCCAAAAATGATTAAAAACAGTATTTGCTCTGTTCTTAAGGCATTTGCAAATTTGGAGAAGACGAGTAGCATACAAGCTGCTAGACCTCAAATTCAGTTAGATGCAGAGAGACTTAAGCTATCTACATCCGAATATTTAGTTATGCTTGCTATGGAACATGAAAAGAATCAAGAACATCCAAGTATAGATATAAATATTGTGATTGTCCGTTTTATTACCCATCTTATGAAAATTAGAGGTGATCATACCGATTTGATCCATGATCTTCAGGAAGTAAGGGAAAATTTAAATCGATATGAAGATCCAGAAATGCGATTTTCTCGGAACGATCTCGAAAGGCGGATTATTCTAAGTAGACTAAAAAGCATATTCCATTAACAGTCAATAAATTACGCATTAACTCTTTTATGTTATTATTAATTTTATAACAAAGGGAGGATCTAATGTCGGATGATTCATATCTGCAATATTTCAATGAATTGCTTGGAATATGGGCTCAAGTATTTAGTTTTACAACAAAGTTATTGCGCGGCGGTGTTTGGAGCGCTCCAGAAAAAGTGGACGAGGATGATATAACCGCAAGTGAAGTGAGCGTTTTCTTTGATAGTATCATTATTTTAGCTGCTAAGCTTCTAACTGAGATAAAGACAATCTCTCCAGATGATTATGGGGATATTAAAGTAGGTCTAGAAGAGATGGCTAATAATTGGCAGTTATCTGTCGGAGAGAAAGACTTTAATCCACTTCTTATTATTTCACTTTGTAGAGCCAGTATGGACACAATTGATGATATTAGTATGATTTTGCAGTCATTATATAAAGATGAAGGTGAAGCAGAAGCTGAAGGTGAAGCAGAAGGTGAGGATGTATGACCACCCCAAGCGGTCAAGATCCTTTAAAAGATATAGAGGATCTTAATAAAGAGATCCTCTCGTTTAATTTTTTTGTTTCGCCAGAGGATCAAAAAAAAGAGATTCAAAGGCTAGCTCAAAAGGTTTTGGAAATAAATAAAGAGTTGCCTTTAGGTGCCGTTGTGGAGCTTGGAGGAGACGCTGTGACAATCACTGGTTGCGCTCTAAATCCCCCAAATGTTGTAGGTTGTTTAGCGGCAATTGTTGCTGTAATTGATATAATCAAAGTAGCTAAAAAGAAGAAACTTCAGTGAGTTATGAACAATTTGATCGTTTAGAAATAAACGATCAAATTGCGAGTTGTCTACAGCTTTCTCACAATATAATAATTTTTTAATAGGCTAAACTGCAGTTTGTTATAAAACTTATAGACGAATAATTCGAAAAAGATTATTCAGAAGACAAAGGTGAGGTTACGTCTCCTTTATTGTTTTTGCACAATTTCTATTCAAACTTTCCACAATTTTTTTTAGATTATTTGCATTATGTAAAGACGACAATTTCTTCTCTTGCAAAATCTGGATTTGGTATATACTGATTTGTTACAAAGGTGTTTTTATGACAACAATTGGTATCCTTCCTAGAAGCTGCGGTATACACAGTGGGGAATTTCATGCAGATGAAGTGACAGCTGTCGCCCTTCTTATCCATTTTAAATATATTGATAGAGATAAAATTATTAGAACCCGTGAGCATGCACATTTGGAATCTTGCGATTTTGTCTGTGATGTGGGCGGAGAATTTGATCCAAAGAGAAGACGGTTTGATCATCATCAACTTGATTATAAGGGCGAGTTGAGTAGTGCGGGGATGATTTGGGAGTACTTGAAAGATCAAAAAATTATCACTGACATTTATTATAACTACTTGAATCGTCTTTTGATTCGCGGGGTAGATGACATTGATAATGGGAGGCTTCAGCCAATTTATGGTCTTTGTACATTTTCAACTGTTATAGCGGCGTTTGTTCCTCCTGAACAGGGCCTTGTGTCTGAGCAAGAATTATTAGACGCATTTAATGAAGCACTTGATTTTATTTTAGGCCATATTGCTAGGGTTGAAAGGAAATTTCTTTATGTGCAAAAGTGTAAAGAAACAGTACGCCGGGTTATGGAGTCGATGCAAGAGTGTCTGATTTTTGATAGATCTATGCCATGGCTTGAGGCCTTCTTTGAGCTTGGCGGGGAGACTCATCCAGCTGAATTTGTGATTATGCCTTCCGGTAAGCATTGGAAACTTAGAGGCGTTCCCCCATCTTTTCAGAAGCAAATGGATGTAAGAAATCCTCTGCCACTAGAATGGGCTGGGTTATTAAAAGATGATCTTCGTAAAGTGAGTGGAATTGATGGGGCTATTTTTTGTCATAAAGGGAGATTTATCTCTGTATGGGAAACAAAAGAAGATGCATTAAGAGCGTTGAAGATGGTATTAGAAAAATAATGAATAAATGTTTTGTTATCAGTTTATTGTTCGCGACCTCTTTTTTATCCTCGGATGAAAAAGAGTTTGCTAAGGGGATAACCTCTTGTTTATTGATTAAAGATTATTCTGCGGCTGTCAATCTTGGAAAAACGGCTATAGGAGTCTATCCTAAATCGCATCAAATCCAATCTTTGTGCATTCGGTCTCTTGCGGAAAATGGAGAGAGCTTAGAGGCTCTCAAGCTCTTTCAAAAAGAATTCTCAGAAAGGACCCTCAAAGATAATTTTTCCCTTCTAGAATCTATTGCATGGGCAACTCTTATACATAGTGAGGAAAAGTCTGAGATGGCAAGAGTCTCTTCGTTAATTGGAGCCTCTCTTACTCAAGATAGCAGAACTGTTGACTTGGTTATGGATGCGCTCGAATCATCTAATATTTTACTTAGATCATTTGCTCTTAGATTAGCGCCTCAATATAACGATCGAATTGTCCAAAAAAGAGTCTTGGAGCTCTTAAAGAAAGAAAAAAATTGGTATGTCCGCATTGAGATGCTGCAAACAGTCGGATTTATGAAACTTAAAGAGGCTACCCCTTTTCTGAAAGAGCTTATCGCTAGCCCTTCGGTGACACAAGAGGAAAAAATCTCGGCCATTCATGCCCTTGTTAATATTTATGAGGATGTTTCAGATAAAGACTTAGATCTTTTGCTAAAGCATAAAAGATCGGGGCTTAGAGAGCTTGGAATTGCCATCATTGACCACTTTGATAAAAGAGATAAAATTTCTCTCCTTATTCCATTATTAAATGATCCTTCTCCACATGTGAGAAGTCTTGTACTATCTGTTTTAGGGACAATGGAAGTAGATGAAAAAATCCTTTTTCAAGCGGGAAAAGAACTCGATTCTTTGATGAAGGATATTCATCCAGAAGTTGCGATTTTAGCTGCCTGGTTAAAATTAAGGCTAGACGCAGATGAAGGGAGAGAAAATATTGTAAATTGGGTAGTCTCCAAAGATTTGCCTAATGCAAGATTTGCAGCGGCAGTGCTTGGGGCTTCTGGAAGTAAGGGTTCTCACCTCTTAGCAAAACTGCTAGATGAGGTAACAGATCCTTATATAAAAGCTAATTTAGCCCTTGCGATGATTAAACAAAAAATCTCCTTAAAAAAAGCGATAGATACTCTAAAGACATTTTTTCTTGAAGTCGAGGGGGAGATTATGTGGCAAGGGGGAATTTACCCAATGTTTAATCAGGTTGTCCCAAGTAATATTCATCATCAGATTCAAATCCCAAGATATCCGGCTCTGATGGACCATTTAACTCGGCTTGATTTATTGAATATTTTATGTATCGCAGGATGCACTGAGGCTACCGATCTTGTGAAGAAATTTTTGAGTAAGCAGATGTGGGGCGTCGTTACAGGAGCCTCTGTTCTGCTAATCGAAGAGGGCGATGGGGAGGCTGTTAACTTAATTCGAAAATTATTGGACGATGAAAATGAGATAACTAGAATTCAAGCCGCTTTAGCTTTAGCATTTTATGGTGGTGACCCAAAAGTTGCCAAGATATTAGAGATAGCCTATGCCAAAGTTGATTGGGAAAGGAAGATTCAGATTTTAGAAGCTCTTGGATTCATCGGCAATCGAGATTCAATCCCCTTTCTCCTTGAAGTGATGAAGGAGCCATTTACCCTTTTAAGAACCATAGCAGCATCGAGTGTGATTCAATGTCTATATCATTAATCCAAAAAATTCTAGCGGAAGTTGATCTAGATGGATGGCTTCTCTATGATTTTCATGGGATCAATCCGACATTTCATAAAATTGTGGGTGTTCCTGAAGGGAGACATATTACTAGAAGGGTCTATTATTGGATTCCTAAGATTGGTACTCCGTGGAAGATAGCTAATAAAATTGAAGAGCACGTATTAGATGGAATTCCGGGTGAGTTAAAGTGCTATGCACGAAGAGAGGAGTTAGAGGCTTTTCTTTTGCAAATTTCGGGCAAGGTGGCTATGGAATATTCGATGGAAATTCCATATATCTCCTTTGTTGACGGCGGAACAATTGATTATTTGTGTAGCCTGAAGAAAATGGAAATCGCCTCGTCGGGAGTCCTTTTGCAAAGGCTCCTCTCAACACTTGATGAAAAAGGGATAGCATCTCATTTAGAAGCGGCAAAGTTTCTGGACAAAGTTGTAAGAGATGCCTCTGAGTATATTCGAAATACCCTTCCTTATGAGAAAGATGTTGTCGACTATATTATGAAGCGATTTAAAGAAGAGGGTTTTACTACTGAGCACGCCCCAATTGTAGCCAAAGGTTCAAATTCTGCAAATCCACATTACGAGCTAAAAGGGAGGGGAGATAAGATTGAAAATGGCGATTTTATCTTAATCGACCTTTGGTGTAAGAAAAATTACCCGGGGTCTATATATGGAGACATTACAAGAGTCTTCATGCTGGGAGAGCCCTCATTAAAGATGAAAGAGGCGTTTAGTGCAGTTAGAGAGGCTCAAAAAATCGGTGTTAGCCAAATCAAAGTCGGTGCTCGCGGTGCTGATGTAGATACAGCTTCAAGAGAATATCTTGAAAAAAGAGGGTATGGTCAATATATTCTTCATAGGCTCGGTCACAGCATTGATACAGATCTTCATGGAAGTGGGGCTAATTTTGATAGTTTTGAATCTTTTGATACACGTAAATTAATACTAAACACTTGTTACTCTGTAGAGCCAGCCCTCTATTTTCCAGGAGAATTTGGTATCAGGTTAGAGCATGACGTCCTTCTAACAAAAGATGGCGTTCATGTTACAGGCGGAGTTCAAGAAGAGATCATCTGCTTGTAAAGTGCGTCGATTTGCTCGGCTCTATCGCTTGTGGCTTTTGAGAGAGCTTGGATCTTTGCGAGATCACCTTTTGTAGATGCTTCTGCGAGGAGATCGTAGTCTTTTTCTTGAGCCTCTTCAAGAGCAGTGATTTTTTTCTCTAATTCCTTTACCTCTTTTTCAAGAAGGGGCTTCTTTGGGAGTTCTTTTTGCTTTTGTGATTTGGATTTAGGTTTTTCCTCTTCCCAGCCCTGTTTCTCTAGAAATTCTGTATAATTGCCAAGAAAGATCTCTTGTCTATTCTCATGACAGACAATCAGTTTATCAAGTTCAAGTCTCTTGAGAATCAGTTCGCTATGGGTAACAATTATAAATGTCTCACTAAAATCATTTAAAGCATCAATAAGCGCTTCAACCGATTCTATATCAAGGTGATGGGTCGGTTCATCGAGAAGGAGTAAATTACATGGGTCGGCAATGATTTTACCCAAAAGAACACGGCTTTTTTCACCTCCAGAAAGGACGCTAATTTTCTTCGTGGAGAGATCTCCGCTAAAGAGCATTTGTCCACAGATTGCTTTAACATCTGAATAGGGAAGATTTGGATTTCCGAGTTTTACCTCTTCTTCAATTGTCCGGTCTTTATGAAGACGCTCAATATTTGTTTGACCAAAGTAGCCAATTACAACTTGATCTGCATAATTGACAGAGCCCGATATGGGTTTTAGATCTTTTGCAATAAGGCGGAGGAGGGTCGATTTTCCATATCCGTTTTTTCCTATAACTGCAATTCGGTCACCTTGCTCAAGGAGAAGAGAGAAATTTTCAATTAACGGGATATCAGTATATGCAAAGGAGACATCTTTGATCTCTCCAACTTTTTCGCCGGGAAGAGTGCGGACACGAAATGAGAAGTCAAGGTTATAGAGAGATTTAAGCGCTTCAAGGGCGGGGATTTTATCGAGAGCTTTTTTCCTCGCACCAGCCTGAGCCGCTTTTGATGCTTTTGCACCAAAACGGTCGATGAAAGATTGGAGGTGTGCTTTCTTTTTGTCTTGGTTCACCCTCGTTTTTTCATGGATCTCTTCTTGCGCGGCAATTTGAGTGAAGAAATCGATGCTACTTCCAACGAGTTTGCGTACTTTTTTTCGAATAATTCCGAGAGTGTGAGTGGTGATGCTATCCATAAATTCTCGATCGTGGCAGATGACAATTAGTTCGCCAGGCCACTTACTCAGAATTCTGCTTAAAAAACGCATAGAAAGAATATCGAGATAGTTTGTCGGTTCATCGAGGAGGAGGCAGTCGGGTTCTGATAGGAGAAGTTTTGCGAGGTTCAGGCGGAGCTGATAGCCGCCCGATAGATCTTTTGGTGATTTTTCAAACTGCTCTTCGCTAAAGCCTAAGCCAAGGAGCATTTTTTCTGCTTTATAAACATCACACTGTTCATCTACTGGAAGCCCGAGTACAGTCTCATCGAGGACCGTTGCTTCTGTAAAGCGGATATGCTGCTCTAGCCATCCAATTCTGTAACCCTTGGCAATTCCAATTGTTCCACCATCTTGCTTCTCCATGCCCATTAAAAGGCGAAATAGAGTCGATTTTCCAGAACCATTCCGACCAATAAGTCCAGCTCGCTCTTTGCGGCCAAGTGAAAATGAGACATTTTCTAAAAGAGGAATGCCATTATAAGAGAGTGATATGTTTTCAAGCTGAATCATAGCGTACTATGATATCCCAAGCGCTGCTATTTTGGCTTCTACAATTTCTTTAATTTGAGGATTTATTCGAAACATGATCTCTCTTCTTGCTTTGCTTGGGTTTGTTGCATCTAGAGTAGATGCAATTTGATCAGCTATTGCAGTCTCAGCAGCAGTGAATTCGAGGCCAATCGGAAAAATCTCTCCGTACTCAAGTTGTTTGCGGGTAAGAAGGCATCGAGAGACAAGGGTTCTAAGAGAATGGGCATCATAATCGGCAAACTGTTTTCTAAATTGTGTATTAACGGCCTGTTCAATGTATGGGGCAAGTTCTAAATTTCGATAGAGAGCTCTTGCTTTTTTAGGTGTTATATCATCTGAAAGATTTAGCTTGGCGAGGATTGTAGTGATTTTATCCCAGTGTTCTGTGGGAAAGATGTCTGTTGGTCTCCTAGCTGCATTTGCGACAATATATGAGGCCATCTCTTTATGTGCATTTAGTAGATCTCTTCGTGAAATGCCGTGCGTTGTTGGGTCGAACATGAAAAAGATGTCGTCTTTATGATCTCTATTCCGACTTTTAGTGCAATGTCCTGTCCCTTCGTAAGTTCCTGTTGTATTAAGGTTTAATCCAACATAGGCTAGATACATTTCATGGACACGTAATGCAAGATATCTATCGACAGTCTCTGATTTGCTAGCCCTCCCTGTTATTACTTCGGCTGTATATTTTTCGAAGGTAAGTGGATGGCGAGTTAAGTCTCTTGTGGCCATTTTATAGGCTTGATAGTTTTCTGGCTCTTTTTCCGTTGAAAATTTCGCTGCACTATGAAAAATATCAGTAATGTCTTGTAATGCTTTGTTACCTTCCTCTCGAAGAACATCATACCTTGCTCGGATCGGTATAAGACGATCGCCAGGAGTGTGAATTAGTCGAGTTTTAATATTTTTATCAACTCGTTCTTCAAAGATTTGAGCATCTGCATGCTTTGCGGCATCCAATTTGCAGGGATGAAAAAAAACTTTATCAGTAATATATAAACCGACACCAAGTAGCCCGACAATGACTTGAAGGCTTTCCACTGCGAAAAAAGCAGCATACCAGATTCCTAAACAGGCAAGGGCAGTAAATGCCACGAGACTAATGACCGCAAAAATATCATTTTTATACCTGAGCCACTTGTGCTCTTTGATATCTTTTGACAAATCAATATTTAACAATGGGTTATAACTCAAATATTGATCGGGACGGACTGGGATTGCCGGTCTTATTGCCTGTGCCATAATTTCTCCTCTTTCTATCTATAGTATAATTAAGGGGGGAGTATAAATCTACACAAGATACTGTAAAGCAATTTTTTGCATTTTAAGGAAGAGGCTTTTTAAGCCATGAGCCCTCGTGGGGGAGAGAGATGCAAAAATATTTAAATCGGAGAGAATGACGGGGGGGTGGGTAATAATAAATTCTGGAGACTCATTGTTATATAGGAGAAGGAGAATCGCTGCAAGGCCTTTGGAGATAAGGGCATCGGAATCGCACTCGAAATGTAAAGTATTATTTATAATAGAAAAATTAAGATAGAGCTTGCTCTGACACCCTTCAACTAAATTTTCAGGGGTTTTATAGAGCGGATTCATTGGGGGAAGTTTTCGGCCTAAAGAAATAATCAGCTCGTAGCGCTCCTCAGCGGTCTTGCATGAGGAAAAAAGTTTTTTGACTTCGTCTTGTTTATTAGGGCAAGTATTCATTTTTTCTTTGAGAATAATAAGCGGTCTACTATTATGGTTCAACAGAATTGACTAAGGATAGAGGAATATGTCGAATAAAGAAGATATGATGGAATTGGAAGGGATTGTAAAAGATCTTTTACCTAATATGACGTTTGTTGTGCAGCTTACTAATGGTGTAAATATTAATGCACACTTATGCGGAAAAATGCGCATGAGAAACATTCGCGTACTTGTAGGCGATAAAGTTACAGTAGAGATGTCATCATATGATTTAACTAAGGGCAGAATCACTTACCGACAAAAATGATCTTTTTTTCGAGAATGTTTCTTGCTTTTTTTTTGAAATAAGGATATGCTCTTGGGCATTCTTTGTTTTAGGGGATAAGATTTAATTTGTTATTATAAACAGGAACGAAAAAGTTGCTCAGCCCAGGTAGCTCAGAGGTAGAGCACTTGCATGGTAAGCAAGGGGTCGCAGGTTCGATTCCTGTTTTGGGCAAGAAAAGAAATATTTTAAGGTCTATCGGAGGAATTTCTAAATGGCAAAAGAAGTATTTAAAAGGGATAAACCCCACGTTAATATTGGTACCATTGGACACGTTGACCATGGTAAAACAAGCTTAACGGCGGCCATTACTAAGGTTTTGGCAAAGAAAGGCGGAGCAAAATTTAGAGCATATGACTCTATTGACAATGCGCCGGAAGAAAAGGCACGTGGAATTACCATCAATGCCAGCCATGTTGAGTATGAAACAGCAAATCGGCACTATGCGCACGTCGACTGTCCCGGACACGCCGACTATGTTAAAAACATGATTACAGGTGCAGCTCAAATGGACGGAGCTATACTTGTGGTTGCAGCAACTGATGGTGCGATGCCGCAAACTAAAGAACATATTCTGCTTGCAAAACAAGTGGGTGTGCCTGCGATTGTGGTTTTTATCAACAAATGCGACATGATTGTTAAGGGTGACGAAGAGCTTCTTGATCTTGTAGAGATGGAAATCGCGGAACTTCTTGAATTACAAGGCTATAAGAATGTAAGAATTGTTAAAGGTTCTGCTCTGAAAGCTCTAGAAGGCGATCCTGTATGGGAAAAACAAATTGAAGAACTTATGGCTGCAGTGGATGAATCAATTCCAACTCCAGTACGTGATGTTGACAAACCATTCCTAATGCCTGTTGAGGACGTGTTCTCAATTTCAGGTCGTGGAACGGTTGCTACAGGTAGAATTGAGCGTGGAATTATCAAAATTAACGATAAAGCCGAGCTTGTTGGATTAAGAGTTACAAAAGACGCTGTTATTACGGGTGTTGAGATGTTTAATAAGACTCTTGATGAAGGTAGAGCTGGTGAAAACGTTGGAATTCTTCTTCGTGGTGTTGAGAAAAATGATATTGAGAGAGGGATGGTACTTGCTGCTCCTGGATCATGTAAGCCTCACACAAAATTTGAAGCTGAAGTCTATATCCTGACAAAAGAAGAAGGGGGAAGACATAAACCTTTCTTTGACGGATACCGTCCACAGTTCTATTTTAGAACAACAGACGTTACTGGAACACTTCATCTTCCTGCGGGAACTGAAATGGTTATGCCAGGTGATAACATTCGCATTAGCGGAGAGCTTATCGCCCCTGTAGCGATGGAAGAAGGGATGCGTTTTGCAATCCGTGAAGGTGGCCGAACTATCGGTGCTGGAACAATTGCGAAAATTGTACTTTAGTAGATATTTGAGAGGGGAGAGCAATCTCCCTTCTTAAAAACTTACACGGGTGTGTAGCTCAGTTGGTAGAGCGACGGTCTCCAAAGCCGTAGGTCGGGGGTTCGAAGCCCTCCGCACTCGTATAACGAATAGGAAGTAAAGTGAAAGAAGAAACAATTTCTCTAGTTCAGGAGACAAAAAGTCAAATGAGAAGAGGTTACGTTAAAGAGCTCAAAGAAGAATTGAAAAGGGTCTCTTGGACGTCTAAAGGTGAGCTTTTTCATTCTACGAAAATTGTAGTAGGATCGACATTTGTATTTGGATTTGGAGTTTATTTGGTCGATTTAGTGATACAGGGAAGTTTAAACGGATTACATTCCTTAGTTTTTAAAGTGATAGGTTAGATCAATGGATCATAAGTGGTACATTCTACAAGTTTTGTCCAATCGAGAGAAGAAGGCTAAACGGACTATAGAAGAGAATCTTGAAGTAATGGGTATGAAAGATTTTATTCAGGAAATCCTTTTGCCTACGGAAAACGTTCTCGATGTGAAGAAGGGAGATCAAAAGGTTCAAGAGAAGTTGATTTGGCCTGGATATCTTTTGGTAAAGATGATTTTAAGTGATGAAAGTTGGCATTATATTAAAGAGACTAACGGTATTGTCGGTTTTTTAGGTGGGGGTGCGCCAACTCCTCTGTCTGATCAAGAAGTAGAAGACATACTCAAGGATTTAAGGAAGAAAAAAGAAGAGGTTGTTCTTAAGCACGATATTCGAGTAGGTGACGCTGTTAAAATTATCGACGGGGTCTTTATTAATTTCGCGGGAACAGTTACTGAAGTCTTCCATGAGAAGGGTAGGCTCAGTGTCCTCGTCTCTATTTTCGGTCGAGATACACGAGTAGACGACCTTGAGTTCTGGCAAGTTGAAAAAAATGCAGTAGAATAAGGACATACGATGGCTAAGAAAAAGATTTTAAAACTAATTAAGCTTCAGATCACGGCGGGAAAGGCGAATCCTGCGCCACCGATTGGCCCTGCTCTTGGATCTGCTGGCGTTAATATTATGGCGTTTTGCAAAGAGTTTAACGCAAAAACTCAAGGTGGAAGTGATATTCTACCGACAGTTATTACTGTATATGCAGATAAGTCTTTTACATTTATCACAAAGCAGCCTCCTGTTGCAGAGATGATAAAAAAAGAGGCTGGAATAACTAAGGGTTCTAAGGTTCCTAACCGTGATAAGGTGGGGAAATTAACTAAAGAGCAAGTTATGAACATTGTTAGAAGAAAAAAGCCAGATCTTCGTTTGAGAGCAGGTAATGAAGAAGCAGCGTTCAGATTAATTGCGGGAACTGCGAGATCTATGGGTGTAGAGGTTGGAGTATGAAACATAAAGGTAAGAGATTAAAAGATTCAGTAACTAAAATAGATCTTATGCGGAAGTACTCGGCGCGTGATGCGATTGAAGTATTAAAGCAAGTTCCTTTGACCAAATTTGATCAAACGATGGAACTTTCCTTATCGCTGAATGTTGATCCAAAAAAAGCGGACCAACAGGTGAGAGGAACAGTTAGCTTGCCGCATGGTACTGGAAAGAAGACAGTTATTCTTGTGTTTGCAAAAGGCGACAAGGAAAAAGAGGCTAAAGAAGCGGGTGCCGAGTATATCGGAGCTGAAGATTTAGCTGAGAAGATCGCAGCAGGTTGGGTAGATTTTACCGATGTAGTTGCAACGCCTGATATGATGAGGCTTGTAGGTAAACTTGGTAAAGTGCTTGGACCTAGAGGTCTTATGCCAACTCCAAAAGCTGGAACTGTAACAAATGATGTTGGAACAGCAATACGAGACATTAAAGCAGGAAAGATTGAATTTAAAGTAGATAAAAATGGTAATTTAAACACCTATTTTGGTAAAATCTCTTTCTCGCTTGATCACTTAGTGACAAATTTTACTTCTTTGCTAGAAGCAATCAGTAAAGTTCGACCAGTAAGTGTTAAAGGAAGTTTTATTAAATCAATTGCTATGTCGAGCACAATGGGGCCTGGACTAGAAGTTGAGTATCATGTTGTGCAAGCAGGATAAGGTATGTTAGCGGAAAAAGAACTATTTCTAGAAGAAATTAAGGCGAAAATAGACCCGACCTTCGGATTTATTTTAGCTAGCTATCGTGGCATTAATGCAAATGCCTTCGCAGGGTTTCGAAATCGAATGGTAGAAGCCGGCGGGGATTTTTTTGTTATTAAAAAGAGAGTTTTTATAAAAGCTGCTAAAGATTTAAACCTGGAGTACAGTGTTAAAGATTTATCTGGCCATGTTGGTCTAGCTTTTGCAAAAGATAACTTTGTTGCATTGACTAAAGCGCTTTATGCTTTTAAAAACGAACACTTTGATACTATAAATGTGATAGGTGGACAGTTTGAAGGAAAAAAATGCTCTATGCAAGATGTAGAAGTAATTTCTAAATTGCCGTCACAAAATGAGATGCGCGCGCAATTCTTAGGATTACTAATAGCGCCGATGACGCAAACACTGGGAGCGCTCCAAGCTGTGCTGAGCAGCGTCATTTATTGTTTGGATAACAAAGCTAATAAAGAATAAATTTAAACTTAAAGAGGTAAAACCGTGAGTCAACAACTTGATCAGATTGTAGAAACATTAAGCCAACTTACCGTGCTTGATCTAGCTAATTTAAAGAAAATGTTAGAAGATAAGTGGGGCGTGCAAGCAGTTGCAGCAGCTGTTGCTATGCCAATGGTTGCGGCCGCAGGTGCAGCACCAGCAGTTGAGGAATCAACTGAATTTAACGTTTACTTAAAAGAAGCGCCAGCAGATAAGAAGATTGGTGTTATTAAAGCCGTAAGAGAAGCAACAGGTCTTGGACTAGGCGAAGCTAAAGCGTTTGTAGAAGCTGCAGATGCTACTAGGCCAGTAAAAGAGAAAATTAAAAAAGCTGAAGCTGACGAGCTTAAAAAGAAACTTGAAGATGCTGGAGCAAAAGTAGAAGTAAGAGGTGTTTAAGACATCGTTTCTTCGGTTTTGAAATTAGAACAGGAAGTTCCTTCTATGAAGGACTTTCTGTTTTTTTGATTTAAGTTAACAATCTTTGCTTTAGAGGGGACAGTATGTTGAAAAGGCCACCTAATCGGGTGAGTTTCAAGAATCGTGAAGAGATCATCGATCTTCCTAACTTAATCGAAGTTCAGGTTAAGTCGTATAGAGACTTTTTACAAGCGGAAAAATTTACACACGAACGTGAAAATATTGGAATGGAAGAAGTTTTCCGTGAGGTATTTCCTGTTAAAAGTTTTGATGAAAAAATCATACTTGAGTATTTGTCTTACAATTTAGGAGTTCCAAAATACACTCCTGAAGAGTGTATCAGACGTGGAATTACATATAATGCTGCCTTGAAAGCAAAGTTTCGACTAACAGACGAGACTGGTATTAAAGAAGAAGAAGTGTATATGGGTACGCTCCCTCTAATGACAGAAAGAGGAACTTTCGTCATCAATGGTGCGGAAAGAGTTATCGTATCACAACTTCATAGATCTCCTGGAATATGCTTCGAGCAAGAAAAACATCTTAAAGGAAACATTCTCTATTCGTTCAGAATTATTCCTTACAGAGGTAGTTGGTTAGAAGCTGCATTCGATATTAATGATCTAATCTATGTCTACGTTGACAAGAAAAAGAGACGGAGAAAAGTATTAGCTACTTCTTTCATTCGTACGCTTGGCTATTCAACTGATGCAGATATTATCGAAGAGTTTTTCAGCACACGAAAAATTAAGGTTAAATCAGACAAAGATTTTGCAAAAATAGTAGGGAAAATCCTTGCTGAAGATGTAGTTGATGAAGAGAATGGAATTGTTTATGGTAAAGCGTCTGAAAAATTAACGACAGCGATGCTTAAGCGGATATTAGATGCTGAAATTCCAATGATTCGAGTTGCTGAAGATGCAGACGAGACAAGTCCTATTATTCGAATGCTTGCTAAAGATCCTACTGACTCATATGAATCTGCATTGAAAGATGTCTATCGTAAAATGCGTCCAGGTGAACCAGCAACGCTTTCTAATGCAAGATCGTTAATCATGAGGCTCTTTTTTGATCCAAAAAGATATAATTTGGGCAAAGTAGGCCGTTATAAATTAAATAAAAAACTTGAGCTTGAACTCAATGATGAAATACTAAATCAAGTAGTTCTTCGTAAGGAAGATATTGTTCAGGCTATTAAGTATGTGATTCGTCTAAGACAGGGTGATGAAAACGCCCAAATTGATGATATTGATCACCTTGCAAATAGACGTGTTAGATCTGTAGGTGAATTGGTGCAAAATCAGTGCCGTATTGGTTTTGTCCGTATGGAGAAAATTATCAAAGAGAGATTGAATCTTTTTGACTTTGCATCTGACACATTGACACCAGGAAAAGTGATTTCAGCTAAGGGATTCCAATCGGTTATTAAAGACTTTTTTGGAAGATCTCAGCTCTCTCAATTTATGGATCAAACTAACCCAGTTGCAGAACTTACTCACAAAAGAAGACTCTCTTCTTTAGGGCCTGGCGGCTTAAATAGAGAAAGAGCTGGATTTGAAGTGCGTGACGTTCATTCTAGCCACTATGGCAGAATTTGTCCGATTGAGACTCCAGAAGGTCCGAACATTGGTCTGATTACATCACTTTCAACGTTTGCTAAAATCAATGAATTTGGTTTTATTGAAACGCCTTATCGTATTGTAAAAGAAGGTGTTGTAACTGAAGAAATTGAATATATGACTGCCGATCAAGAAGAGAAGTGTGTCATTGCTCAGGCTTCGGCGATACTTGATGAATTCAATATGTTTAAAGAAGATGTTACTTGGGCTAGATTTAATGCGGAATCATTGAAGATCGATGCAAGAAAAGTTACCCACATGGACGTCTCTCCTAAACAGTTAGTTTCTATTGTTACAGGACTTATACCATTCCTAGAGCATGATGATGCAAACCGTGCTCTTATGGGTTCTAACATGCAACGTCAAGCTGTCCCTCTGCTTAAAACAGATTCACCTATAGTAGGTACTGGTGTTGAGCTTAGAGCTGCGAAAGATTCTGGTGCTGTAATTATTGTTGAAGAAGATGGTGTCGTAGAGTTTGTTGATGGATTCCAAATTATTGTAGCTCTAAAGGCTAATCCTTTGATGAAAAAGACCTATGTTTTGAAGAAATTCATGAAAACAAACGCAGGTACTTGCCTCAATCAGACTCCGCTAGTAGAAGTGGGTGATGTCGTCATAGCTGGAGATATTATTGCAGATGGTCCTTCGACGGATCGTGGTGAAGTAGCTCTTGGTAAGAACGTTGTTGTGGCCTTCATGCCTTGGTGTGGATATAACTACGAAGATGCGATTATCATCTCTGAGAAATTAATTCGGGAAGATTTCTACACATCAATTTACTTAGAAGAATTTGAGTTGACAGCTAGAGATACTAAGCTAGGAAAAGAAGAGATTACCAAGGATATTCCAAACGTTTCAGAAGAGGCTCTTAGAAACCTTGGTGAAGACGGGATTATCAGAGTTGGAGCTCATGTCAAGCCTGGCGATATCTTAGTTGGTAAGATTACTCCTAAATCAGAGACTGAACTTTCTCCAGAAGAGAGGCTTTTAAGGGCTATTTTTGGTGAAAAGGCAGCTGATGTGAAAGATGCGTCATTAACAGCGCCTCCGGGAACGCAAGGATTTGTTATGGATGTGAAAGTGTTTAGTAGACGTGATCGTTTGTCTAAGACAGATGATGAAATGGTCGAAGAGCGCTCACGCATTCAAGACATTCAAAAGGAATTTAAAGAGAAAGAAGAAGAGCTTCAATTAGAACTTCATGAGAAATTGGGTGCACTTCTTTTAGATGATGTAGCTCCAGCCTCTATCCTTCATAGAAAGACAGGAAATATTCTGTTAAAAGATGGAGATGAGGTTACTCAAGAACTTTTAGAAATGATAGAGCAGGAAAATCTTGAAGATTTGATTATTCCAACATGTGAAGCTTACGATACAATGAAAGAGATTCTTATTGAGCACAAAAAAGCTTTAGAAGGTCTAGAGTCTCAATATAAGTCTGAAACTGAGTTTATTCGAAAAGGTGACGTTGAGCTAGAAGCTGGCGTAATTCGCCAAGTTAAGGTCTATATTGCAACAAAAAGAAAGTTGCAAGTAGGGGATAAAATGGCTGGAAGGCATGGTAACAAAGGGGTTGTTTCAAAACTCGTTCCTGTTGCAGATATGCCGTATCTTGCAGATGGTTCATCTGTTGAGATTATTCTAAACCCACTTGGGGTGCCTTCAAGGATGAACCTTGGTCAGATGTTAGAGACTCACTTAGGGTATGCTGCTAGAAAGACAGGCGTTTATGTAAAGAGCCCTGTGTTTGAAGGTTTCCCTGAAAATGAGATCTGGAACATGCTGGAGAAAGCAGGTCTTCGTAGAGATGGTAAATCGTACTTATATGATGGTAGGACTGGAGAGAGATTTGATAATCCTATCGTAGTTGGTATCATTTATATGCTTAAGCTTTCACACCTTGTTGATGATAAGATTCATGCTCGTGCTATTGGACCTTACTCTCTTGTTACCCAACAGCCACTCGGAGGTAAAGCTCAGATGGGTGGTCAAAGATTTGGGGAGATGGAAGTGTGGGCACTAGAAGCGTACGGAGCTGCGAACCTCCTTCAAGAAATGTTGACTGTAAAATCAGACGACGTTGCGGGTAGAACGCGTATCTATGAATCGATTGTTAAAGGTGAGAACACGCTTAAAGCGGGTATTCCTGAATCATTCAACGTACTTATTAAAGAGATGCAAGGCCTTTGCCTAAACATTACTGCTGAAACAGTTTTAGATGGATAATTTTAAACAGGCACCCGAGTTGATCGCTTGGGTGTCGGTTTTAACCCTCTTTGGAGAGTTTAAATGTCAGATATGCAACAACATGAAGAAGAGTTCAAAAGCAATTACTTTGAAAGTATTGCTATTCAAATTGCCTCGGATGATGTAATCCGAGACAATTGGTCTCGCGGAGAAATAAAGAAGCCTGAAACTATTAACTATAGAACCTTTAAACCTGAAAAGGGTGGTCTATTTTGTGAGAAAATTTTTGGTCCAACAAAAGATTGGGAATGTGCTTGCGGTAAGTACAAGAAAATTAAACATAAAGGAATTGTGTGCGATCGTTGTGGCGTCGAAGTTACCCTTTCAAAGGTAAGACGCGAACGAATGGCTCATATTGAGCTTGCAGTTCCTGTTGTTCATATCTGGTTTTTTAAGACTCAGCCATCTCGAATTGGAAATATCTTGGGAATGTCCTCAGGAGATTTGGAAAGAGTTATATATTATGAAGAGTATATTGTTGTTGATCCAGGTAGAACAAACCTTGAAAGAAAGCAACTTCTAAATGATATTGAGCTTCGTGAAGCACAAGAGAAATGGGGGCCGGAGGCTTTTAAAGCGATGATGGGTGGCGAGGCTGTAAAAATCCTCCTTGCGAATGAAGATCTGCAAAGCACTATAGTTGAATTAAAAGACAAACTTCGTAAGACAAAGTCTATTCAAGCTAGGATGAAGCTTGCTAAGAGACTGAAGATCATCGAAAGTTTTGTTGGATCAGGCAATAGACCAGAGTGGATGGTTATGTCCGCAGCTCCGGTTATTCCGCCCGATCTTAGACCGCTTGTTCCTTTGGATGGAGGTAGATTTGCTACTTCTGACCTTAACGATCTTTACAGACGTGTGATCAATAGAAACAACCGATTGAAGGCAATTTTAAAATTAAAGACACCTGATGTAATCATTCGAAATGAAAAACGGATGTTGCAAGAAGCTGTCGATGCTCTTTTTGACAATGGTCGTCATGGCCATCCAGTTATGGGTGCAGGTAATCGTCCATTAAAATCACTTTCAGAGATGTTAAAAGGGAAGCAGGGGCGATTTAGACAAAACCTTCTCGGTAAAAGGGTCGACTATTCAGGTCGTTCTGTTATTGTAGTTGGACCTGAGTTGAAGTTTAATCAATGTGGTCTTCCTAAGCAGATGGCGCTAGAACTTTTTGAGCCATTTATTGTAAAACGTTTAAAAGATCAAGGCTTTGTCTATACAATTAGATCAGCTAAGAAAATGATTCAAAGAGCAGATCCACAAGTGTGGGATGTTCTAGAAGAGATAATTAAAGGTCATCCGGTGCTTCTTAACAGGGCGCCAACTTTGCACAGATTGGGATTACAAGCGTTTGAGCCTGTACTTATCGAAGGTAAAGCAATAAGGATTCACCCTCTAGTTTGTACAGCGTTTAACGCCGACTTTGATGGTGACCAGATGGCTGTTCACGTTCCCCTTTCAATTGAAGCTCAGATTGAAGCTAAGACACTTATGATGGCTCCGGATAATATTTTCTTGCCATCATCAGGAAAACCGGTAGCTATTCCTAGCCAAGACATGATTCTAGGTCTTTACTATCTTATGTTTGACCCAGTCTTTATAAAAGAAGAAAAAGGTGGTCATACTAAGATTTTTGGATGTTCGGAAGAGGTTCTTTTAGCTATGAGTGCTGCTGGCAGCTATAATTGGCGAGATGCTGATTTAAAAGATGGCGCAAGAAAAGATGACCTTGGAAGAGGTATTCATATCCATGAACAAATCAAGGTAGTGATCGATGGAAACATGATCGAAACTACTCCTGGTCGAGTTCTTTTTAATACAATTGTACCAAAAGAATTGGGATTTCAAAACTATGCTCTACGTAAAAAGACTTTAGGTGAGCTAGTTCTTCAGATTTACAAAACTGTTGGACTTGAGAAGACAGTACAGTTTCTAGACAACCTGAAAGACATCGGTTTTGCGCAAGCAACTAAATCGGGTATTTCTATGGGAGTTGCCGATGTTGTTATCCCTACTAATAAGAAAGCGCTTATTGATGATGCTAATAAGAGAGCTAGCCTTGTCGTTAAACAATACGAAGATGGGGTTATCACAGAGGGAGAGCGTAAATCTAAGATTATCTCAATTTGGACGGAAGTGACAGAGACATTATCTGACACTCTCTATAATAACATTATGAAGCCAACAGCTGGAAAAGAGTTGAATCCTCTATTCTTGATGATTGATTCTGGTGCTCGAGGTAATAAATCTCAGTTGAGACAGCTTGGAGCTCTTCGAGGTCTAATGGCGAAACCTTCAGGTGAGATTATTGAAAACCCGATTACTTCAAACTTTAGAGAAGGTTTGAGTGTTCTGGAATACTTTATTTCATCTCACGGTGCTCGTAAAGGTCTTGCCGATACAGCTCTTAAAACTGCTGACTCAGGTTACTTAACAAGAAGACTTGTTGACGTTTCTCAAGATGTTCTTGTAAACGAACTTGATTGCGGAACTTTAAATGGTATTGAGATTGCTCCGATTAAGCAAGGTCAGGAAGAGTTGCTCTGCCTAAGAGATCGAATCTTTGGAAGAACTCTTTGTGAAGATGTCTACATGCCAGGAGATAAGACTAAGCTTCTAGCAAAATCAGGTGATATCTTAACTATCGAGCAAGCAAGTGCCATTGACGATTCTGGAATCGAAAGTATTCGAATTAGATCAGCACTTACATGTGAGACTCCTCGTGGAATTTGTGCTAAATGTTATGGCGCGAATCTTGCGAATGGAAGAAAGGTAGCTCTTGGTGAAGCGGTAGGAATTATTGCAGCTCAATCAATTGGTGAACCGGGTACGCAGTTGACGATGAGAACGTTCCACTTAGGTGGTATTGCTTCTGCTAATCTCAATCCCGACCTTGAAGCTGAATTTGAAGGCTTATTAGTCTATCAAGAAGTCAGAACAGTTTGGGATGAAGATGAGAAATGCTGGCTAGTACTTAATAAGAATGGTTCTCTTCATATTGTGAAAGATGATGGCAGGACACTTGCAGAGTACAAAAAGCTTTTATCAACTAAATCGATAGAGCCTTTAAAATCTTTTGCAGTTGAACTCGGTACTCAGATTTTTATCGAAGATGGAGCGAAACTAACTAAGGGACAAAAAATTGCTCATATTGAGCAGTATAGCTTCCCTATTATTTGCGAAAGATCGGGTTATGTAAAATATGAAGATCTAGTAGAGGGAATTTCAACACAGAAAACTGTTAATAAGCAGACTGGACAGACAGAAGTTGTTGTAAAACAACATCGTGGTGCTGAACTTCATCCTCAGATGATCATGTATCAAGATCCTGATTATAAAGAAGTTGTAGGTTCGTACCCAATTCCATCAGGTGCGCACTTGTCAGTTGCTGACGGCGCGTTTATTAAAGCTGGTAAGCAGCTAGCTCGTCTACCTAAAGGTGCGATTAAGACGAAGGATATCACGGGTGGACTTCCAAGGGTTGCAGAACTTTTTGAAGCAAGAAAGCCAAAAGATGCAGCAGAAATTGCTAAAATTGATGGAGTTGTTGACTTTAAGGGTGTCCAAAAGAACAAGAGAATTATTGTTGTGCGAGATGAAGAGTCGGGTATGGAAGAAGAGCATCTTATTCCTCTGACAAAACACTTAATTGTACAGCGCGGTGATCATGTTGAGAAAGGACAGCAATTGACAGAAGGTCTTGTAAAACTTCAAGAGATTCTTGAGATTTGCGGAGTTCGCGAGCTTCAGAAGCATCTTGTGAACCAAGTGCAAGAAGTTTACCGTCTCCAAGGGGTCGATATTAATGATAAGCACGTTGAGATCATTGTAAGACAGATGCTCCAAAAAGTGCGTATCACTGATCCTGGCGATACAGTCTTCTTGTATGGTGAAGATATTGATAAAAAAGCCTTCCATTTACAAAATAGAAGGGTAATTGATGAGGGTGGAAGACCAGCGGGAGCAGCTCCTGTATTGCTTGGTATTACTAAAGCATCGCTTGGAACAGAGTCGTATTTTTCTGCGGCATCATTCCAAGAGACGACAAGGGTCTTAACAGACGCTGCTTGTGAAGGAAAGGTTGACTACTTATTAGACTTTAAGTCAAACATCATCACGGGACAGCAAATGCCTTCAGGTACAGGACATAAGAGATACTTCCGTCGCTTGAAAAAGAATATAGAACAAGAACAAGAATTGTTCTTAGAGTTTTCTTTTGAAGACGAATTGGAAGAAGAATTATTACCAACTTAATATAAGAGGGTTAGTATGAGATTAGTGCGATTAAAATCATTTTTTGTTGTAACGATCTTTACATCGGCAGTACTTTTTGCTGATGAGCCCTCTCCAGAATTGGCCTCTTCACCTCCTCAAGTGAACCTTGAGGAGGCGAAAGCTCTGCCCCCATCTATTCAAGCGATGGAGAGCATTCCTAATATTACTACTAAAAAAGATATCGATAAAGCGACTGATATGTTCTTAAAAGGTGGTTTTTGCGTTGTTACAGCTGTTTTGTTTCTTGCTGGTTTTTTTGTAGTTAAGTCTAATAGTGGCTCAAAAGTCGATGTTTCTGCATAAAAGATCTATGCCATAAATCCCATTTTGGCATGATAAAGTACAAAGAGGTGTTCTATGTCTAAAAATAAGTTCGATGGTCTCAAAGAAGCTACGATAATTGTCACAGATACAGGTGACATAGATGCTGTTCGTAAATATATGCCCCAAGATGGGACGACCAATCCCTCATTACTCTTTAAAGCAGCAGGGATGCCTGAATATGCCCCTCTAGTAAAAGAAGCAGTCGATTGGGCTAAAGAGCATTGCATTGGTAAAGAAAGAGTTATAGATAAGATTATTGTAAGGATGTTTGTTAATTTCGGGGCCGAAATTCTCAAAATCATTCCGGGAAGGGTCTCCACTGAAGTTGATGCAAGACTCTCCTTTGATATCGATGGAAGTGTTAAAAGAGCTCGGGAATACATTGCCCTTTATGAAGAGAAAGGTGTTGATAAAGAGAGAGTTCTGGTAAAGCTAGCCTCTACTTGGGAGGGGATAAGAGCAGCTGAGATCCTTGAAAAAGAGGGCATTCACTGCAATATGACGCTTATGTTCAATCTGGCTCAGGCAATTGCTGCAGCAGAAGCTGATGCAACACTTGTATCTCCCTTTGTTGGACGTATTTATGACTGGCAAGTAAAAAAAGAGGGAAAAGAAATTCCCACATCAGATGATATGGGAGTCAAATCAGTCGGCTCTATTTACCATTATTATAAAAAATTTGGCTACAAAACCCAAATCATGGGCGCCTCCTTCAGAAATGTCAATCAGCTCTTAGAACTTGCAGGATGCGACCTCCTAACAATAGCCCCTAACCTATTAGAAGAGCTAAAAACTACACAAGGGGATGTCCCAAGAAAACTCAAGCCAGAAGATTCTAAATTACTTGATATCAAGAAAATCCACATGGATGAAAAGACCTTCCGCTGGATGCTCTGTGCCGATGAAATGGCCTCAGACAAACTCTACGATGGCATTCGCGGCTTTACTAGAGATACTATAAAACTAGAAGAGCTAATCGCCAAAACCTACAATCTTAAATCCGACACCTCTTGCTCCGACGCAAAAGCAATGTAGGTCAATAACTTAAGTCAACTCTCTGTTGTGTTAATATTATTTTTAGCTATTAACACCATAGGAGGTAACATGGCTAAGAAAAAATTAACAGATACAACTACCGTTTGCGGTTGTCTTCAATCAATAACTAGTGATCTTGCAAGTGGGAGCTTTGAGAATTTTTTGTCGGATACAAAGGCTTGTTATCCTTTGATCGGTGATTCTGGAAATGCTTATGCATGTCAACAAGCGCTAGCAGCTACTCTTGAAAGTGGAGATAGTCCTCAGAGCGTAATGAGTGTGCCACCATGCAGCACTGTTTGTCCTGCGCCAAGTTCAAAGAAGAAGAAATAATTGAGACATCTTGGGCTCTTTTCTATGGGCCTTTTTATTAAGAAAAATTAGAAGACAGGTGGTCCAGGTGTGGGGGGTGTAGTGCCTGAGGGTGATGTCGAATTTGGAATAAATGCAGAGATCATTATACTTGCTAGTGCTAAGAAAAAGCCCCACATGAGCATTCCGGTTGCCACTTTTTTCTGATCGCTATCACTCATTTCCCATGAATATTCATCTTTATAAGAGGCATCTTCAGTAAAGTTTGCTGAGGCGATTGTTGGATGGAAGGTGAAGGCAATCGTAGTTATAATTATCGCAATTTGTTTTTTCATGATCACCCACTTGTTACTTCTTTATTAGCCCGAATCGCTTTTTTAGGGCCAGAAAAAAATTTTCCTTCGATTTTTATTATGATGTGAGTAAAATGAATAGGGACGTTCTAGCCTGGAGAAGAAAGAAGATGCCTTTAGAGACAGCAGATAATAAAGTGAAAGAGATCTGCGCAATTTTGCGCAAAGAGACGCTTGAACCCGCGCAGGGGGAAGCAAAAGAAATTATAGCTGCAGCTGTAAAAGAGGCTGATGATCTGATTCGAAAGGCTAAAGAAGAAGTGGCTAGGATTCGTGAAGAGAATAAATTGGAACTTTTAAAAGAGTTGAAGGTGCATGAAGGCTCTATACAACTATCAATTCGCCAGGGCATTTCTAATTTAAGACAAAATATTGAAAAAATATTTTCGAAAGAGTTAGATAGCGAAATTGAAAGGGTGATGGGAAAAGAGGATGTTGTTGCAGATGTGATTTCAATTGTTTTGGGTCTAATTGAGAAAGATGGGCTGGGTGTTAATTTACAAGTGATGATACCGAAGCATGTAAACCTCGAAGCTGTATGTAGTAAGCTAACAGCTGATTTTTCTGCTAAGGTCAAGAAAGGATCTATTCAGATTGAAGATATTAAAGGTGGCGCAGAAATAAAATTGATAGACAAGAAGATCTCTATTGAGTTAACAGATAGTGCAGTCAAGGAGCTGCTTGCTTCTTATGTGATACCAGAACTTAGAGAGAAAATATTCTGGTTTAAGTCATGAGCCGATTTTTTGTTTATGGAATTCTTCCTCCCTTAGAGTTTGGGTCTAGGCCAGAGCTCCCAAGTAGATCTTTGTCAGAGCTTTTTGAGTTAAATCTTACTACTCAGGCATTAAAAAAAGTTCATATTTTGAAGCTGTGGATTGATATATCAAATATTTATGGATTTTTTCAAGATTCGGTTTTTGATTCTCGAGGAAATTATTCAAAGAGCACAATTAAAGCTTTGATAGCCAACCAAGAAGAATTACCATCCTACGTTATTGAGTTTTTTCAGACTTATGAAAAAGATGAAGAGAGAAAAAAATATTTTCCAGAGCTAATCTCCCGTTATTTTCGTGAAGAGAAGAAGGTTGCTACTGGCTGTCTTGCCGATTTCCTCACATTTGAGCATGATATTAGAATTCTTTTTGCAGGATTTAGAGCAAAAAAAGCGGGGATTGATTTAGCAAAAGAGCTCCAATTTGAAGATATGGGGGACGCTATTGTAACGACTGTTTTAATGCAGAAAGACAAAGCTGGCGATTTCCAATTTCCTCTTGAGTACGAAGAGCTCGAATCGGCCTTAAAAATAGCTGGAACTAATCCTTCAAAGCAGTATGAAGAGATAGCTCGTTTTAGGTTTAAATTTTATATAAAATATTTTAGTAATTATTCATTTTCTCTCGAGGGCATTTTAGCATATATGATCGCTCTTTGGATTTTAGAAGATTTCTTCGCGTTGAAACGGGAAGAGGGAGAAACATTTTTAAGTAACATTGTGGAGAGAGGGTATGTCTCATAATATCAAGACTACAGGAAAGGTAGTTTCAGCACTCGGAAATTTGTTAAAGGTAGCGTTTGATGGGGACATCTTACAGGGCGAGATTGGATTTATTCAGCTCGAAAATGAGTCATTGAAATGTGAAGTAATTGAGATTGATAATAAAATCGCTAAGGTTCAGGTGTTTGAGGATACTAGAGGGGTAAAATTAGGAACTCAGGTTCTTTTTACCAAAGAGCAACTTGAAATAGAACTCGGGCCTGGCCTTCTTGCTCAAATTTTTGATGGATTACAAACTCCTCTTGAAGAGTTAGCTGATATTTCGGGTCTTTTTTTGCCTCGAGGGGTTCAGATTGAATCACTTGATCGAGTAAAACGTTGGGACTTTAAGCCAGTTGCAAAAATAGGAGATACATTAGTACGTGGTGATTGTTTCGCAGTAGTTCCTGAGTCTCATTTTACCCACCAAATTATGCTCCCATTTGCTATGTATGGAAAGTATCGGTTGACTTGGCTTAAAACTCCAGGCAGCTATCCAGTTGATACTGTTATTGCTAAGGTGATTGATGAAAAAGGGAAGGAAATTGAGTTAACAATGGTACAGAGATGGCCTGTCAAATTTCCACTGATCCAAGGATCACGCAAAAAGGCGACAAAAGCCCTTATTACCGGGATTCGAATCATTGATACAATGGTCCCTTTAATCAAAGGGGGATCCGGAGGTACGCCAGGTCCGTTTGGTGCAGGAAAAACAGTAACGCAACAACTGATTTCGAAATATTCAAACGTCGATATTGTCGTTATTGCTGCTTGCGGTGAAAGAGCTGGAGAAGTAGTAGAAACTCTTAAGACCTTCCCAACGCTGACTGATGTGCACTCAAGCGAACCTCTGATGAATAGAACATGTATTATTTGTAATACATCATCTATGCCTGTTGCAGCTAGGGAAGCCTCTGTCTATGTGGGTGTGACAATAGCTGAGTATTACAGACAAATGGGATTAGATGTCCTCCTCCTTGCTGATTCAACTTCGAGATGGGCTCAAGCGATGAGGGAGATGTCGGGACGCTTGGAAGAAATTCCAGGAGACGAAGCCTTCCCAGCCTATCTAGCTTCTAGGATAGCAGCATTTTATGAAAGGGCAGGAGTACTCGAGCTCAAGGATAGAAAAGAGGGATCGGTCACTATTATTGGCGCGGTATCTCCAGCGGGTGGTAATTTTAGTGAACCTGTGACGCAAGCAACAATGAATGTTGTGGGTGCCTTTATATGTCTATCAAGAGAGTTTTCTGATAAACGGATCTATCCGGCAATTGCCCCACTCGAATCTTGGTCAAAATACTTGGAAGCATTTAGTGATATGTTAAAAATAGAGATTCCAGATTGGAAGAGATGGGTAGAGAGAGCTCGTCTCTTTTTGAAAAATGGTGACGAGATCGGAAGGCGGATGGAAGTTGTTGGTCAAGAGGGTATTAGCATAGGTGACATGATCATATATTTAAAGTCTGAACTCTTCTCATTTTGTTACTTACAGCAAAACGCATTTGATAAAGAGGATGCTTATTGTCCTATAGAGCAGCAAAAAGTGCAGTTTCAGTTAATGAATCAAATTTTTGATAGAGATTTTGTTTTTGATTCTCACGATTCTGCAAGGACCTATTTCCTTCAGCTCCAGACGAAAGTAAAGAACTTAAATTTCCTAAATTTTGATTCAAATGCATATAAAAAACTTCTTATTGCTTTGCAAGAAGAGTTAGAAAAAAGGCATGCAATGGGAGGGGTGTAAATGCAAAAGTATTACGAAGAGATTAGTGAAATTGATAACAGTACATTTGTAGTAAATGCTGAAGATGTTGCAATTGGTGAGATGGTTCGAGTTGATAAGCAGGATGGAACTAAACTATTTGGATCGGTGATCAGTTTTGATCGAACGCGCGTGATTGTTCAAGCAATGGGTCCCACAAAAGGACTTTCAACCGGTGATCGAGTCGTATTTTTGAAGAAGGCGATGACGGTAGTTGTTGGTGATCATATTTTGGGGCGTATTCTTAATTCGATGGGTGAGCCTATCGATGGCGGACCTCATATCGAGGGTGCCTCTGTCGCAATAGGGACAAATTCTGCAAATCCTGTTAAAAGAGTTATGCCTCATAGAATGATTCAGACGAATATTCCTATGATCGATCTATTTAACTGTTTGGTTCAGTCACAAAAGATACCGATTTTTTCTGTCGCAGGAGAGCCTTATAACCAGTTGCTTATGCGTATAGCAAATCAGACAGATGCAGATGTGGTTTTGATTGGAATTATGGCTGCTCGTTATGATGATATTCATGCATTTATTGAAAATGCTAAGAAAATGGGTTCTTTGCAAAAAACGACAATTTTTGTCCATAAAGCAACAGATTATCCGGTTGAATGTTTGCTAATACCCGACATGGTTCTTACAGTTGCAGAGCAGTTTGCAGAACAGGGGAAAAGAGTCCTCGTCCTTTTGACAGATATGACAGCATTTGCTGATGCTTTAAAAGAGATAGCGATCAGTTTGGAGCAAGTTCCTTCAAATCGGGGATATCCTGGATCTCTCTATTCAGAACTTGCATCAAGATATGAGAAAGCGATTGATATTGAAGGGCTTGGATCTATTACTATAATTGCAGCAACTACTATGCCGGGTGATGACGTAACACACCCAGTACCTGATAACACAGGCTACATTACAGAAGGGCAGTTTTATTTGAGAGGGGGGCGTATTGAAGTTTTTGGATCCCTATCGCGATTGAAACAGCATGTTATCGGTGGAAAATCTAGCCGAGATGATCATGGAGCAATTATGAATGCCCTCGTTCGTTTCTATGCAGAAGCTTTGAAAGCTAGAGAACTTTATAGCATGGGATTTAAGCTTTCCAAATGGGATGACAAACTCATTAAATATGGAGATCTTTTTGAGGAGAAATTAATGGACTTAGAAGTCAATATTCCCCTTTTTGAAGCTCTTGATTTAGGCTGGAAGATCTTAGCCGATTGTTTTGACTCTACAGAAGTGGGTATTAAGCAAGATTTGATTGAAAGGTATTGGAAGTAGTAATGGCTAGGCTGAAATGTACTAAAATTGAACTTGTAAGACTTAAAAAAAAGCTAGGGCTTTTTAGAAAATACCTGCCTACATTGCAATTAAAAAAAATGCTCCTTCAAGCCGAAGTGAATAAGGCTAGAGAAGAATTGAGGCAATTGAAAGAGGTCTATGAAAAAGAAAAAAGGGAAGTTTTAACCCATTCGCAGCTTCTTGACGATCCTGCTGTGCATGATATTAAAACTGCATTTGATGTAGAGGAAATTTTTACAAGTCATGAAAATATTGCAGGTATTCAAGTGCCTGTATTAGAGAAGCTCACTTTCAAAGATCCAAAGCTCAGCTTAGTAAAGAGCCCTCTTTGGATAGATACGATTATTGAAATGATACGCAAGCTGAAGCACACATACCAAAAAGTCATTATTGGGATTGAGAAAAAAGGGATTTTAGAAAGTGAATTAAGGGTTGTTTCTATCCGAGTGAATTTGTTTGAGAAGAGGTTGATACCAGAACTCGAAGGTAATATTAATCAAGTTCGGATATTTTTAGGGGATCAAGAGTTGCAAGCTGTAGCACAAGCAAAAGTCTCAAAAGAGAAAATTTTAAAACGAAAGCTGAAAGAAGAAGAGAGGGTTTCATGAGAGTTCCTCTAAAGAAAATCCTTTTTCTAGGTTCAAAGAATGCTCATAAAATATTTTTTGAAAGGGCCCAACAAATTGGCTGGTTCGAGTTCATTTCTGTAAGTGGACAAAAGCCCCATCTTTTTCCAAAGCCTATAGAAGATCTAAAGCTTGCGATAAAGATATTGAAAAAGCAGCCGATTAAAGAGACTCAAGACAAAATCACTCGAGCGGAAGCTCCAATTACAATAGAGCGCATTGTTGCTCTGAAATCGGAGCATGATCAACTGTTAGAAGAGAGACGATTATTGGAGGCCGAGTTTGTCAAAGTCCACCCCCTTGGCGAGTTCGATGTAGCTGATTATGAATCACTTAAGAATGACTCGGGTAAGATTTTTCAGTTTTTCTTTGTAAGACATGACAGGTTAAAAAGAGATGAAGTGCCAAAAGAGCTCATTTTTATTAATAGAGAGCTCGATTTTGACTATTATCTCTACATTGGGGATAAAAAGTTCTTTCATCCCGCTCTAACTGAGGTTTACGTTCGAAAGTCCTTAAGTGCACTTTCTCAAGATAAGATAAGATTGACGGATGAAGTGCATAGAATAGAAAAAGAACTTCGGGTACTTACTTGTTACTGGCACGATCTAGAGGAATATTTATTAGAGTCTTTGAGCCTTTTGAATCTTACATTTGCAAAAGGGGATGTCGATTATTATTTAGATGAAGAGCTGTTTGGTATTGAGGCGTGGGTTCCGAGTAATAAGATGACAGAGCTCTCAAAGCTTGTTAAGGGCTTGCCTATCTATTTGAGTAGAGTTGCTATTGAGAAAGGTGAGTCAGAGCCTACTTACTTGGAAAATACTGGTTTAGCAAGGATTGGGCAAGATCTTGTTGAAATTTACGATATTCCATCGACAACTGATAAAGATCCATCTTTTTGGGTCATTTGCTCATTTGCCCTCTTTTTCGGAATGATCGTCTCCGATGCTGGGTACGGCCTTCTTTTTCTGTTAGGCTCGCTTTACCTTAAATTTAGATTTCCTCATTTGAAGGGGATGAAACGGAGAATGGTCAGTCTTGGCCTCGTATTATCTTGTACAAGCATAATATGGGGAGTTTTAATAGCCTCCTATTTCAGTATAGGATTTGATCCCACAAATCCTATGAGTAAAACCTCAGTTTTATATCACATATCGCTCAAGAAAATTGAGTACCATATGAAAGCTGCAGATCATACTTTTCAAGATTGGAAAAAAGAGTATCCAAAAATCGGTGAAGCAAAAACTCCTCTTGCTGTTTTACAAGGCGGGTATAAAATTGTAAATGGTGAAAAAGTTTATAAATTCATGGATGATATGAATGATGGACTTCTCCTTGAAATTGCAATTCTTGTTGGCATTATCCATTTAAGCATCTCATTTTTACGCAATTTATATAGAAATTGGTCGGGAATTGGATGGGTCATTACGCTTTGGGGCGGTTATCTTTTTCTACCTAAAATGATCGATTCTATCTCACTTGTCCAATATCTTGGCTTGATTGGAAGCTATAATACATGCGCCATGGGTCAGCAGCTCTTATTCGGAGGGCTTGGAATTTCATTCATTCTTATGCTCATTCAACAAAGATGGATGGGGCTTACGATTGTTTTTAAAGTGATAGAAGTATTTGCAGATACACTTTCTTATCTTCGTCTCTATGCGCTCGGCCTTGCAGGGATGATTATGGCCTCTACGTTTAATGATATGGGTGCGATGGTGGGTGGAGGGATTCTTGGAGCTCTTGTAATCCTATTTGGGCATACAGTTAATATTACGTTGACAGTTTCGGCGGGAGTACTTCACGGACTCCGTTTGAATTTTCTGGAATGGTATCACCACTCGTTTGAGGGGGAAGGGAAAAAATTTCGTCCATTAAAATTATTTACTAAAGAATAAGGAGAGAATTATATGGCTTTTGATTTGATTGGACCAATGTTAGCACTTTCATTAAGCGCAATTGGAGCTGCAGTCGGTTGTGGAATTGCGGGCATGGTATCTCATGGTGTGATGGCCAGAGTAGAAGAAGGGCAAGGGAAAATGATAGGTCTTTCTGTTGTCCCTGCATCTCAGCTTATTTATGGCTTTATCTTGATGCTGCTATTAAAAAATGCGATAGAAGCTGGAACTGTTACTCAGCTTACTGCAATTGCTATTGGAGGTGGCTCAGGTCTTGCTATTTTGGTTGCTGCTATCTATCAAGGAATGTGTTGTGCTTCTGCGATTCAATCTGTTGCAAAACAACCAGCTCTCTTTGGTAAGACGTTTGTTGTTATCGGAGTTATTGAATCATTTGCCCTATTCGCATTTGTTTTTGCCTTGCTATTAATGTAAGCGCCGAAGATATATGGGTGGATGACAAGAGAAGAAAAAGATACGCTGGGTAGTGTTCAAGTTCCTAAGGATAAGCTTTGGGGGGCGCAAACCCAGCGTTCAAGAGAGAATTTTTGTGTAGGCGTGGAGATCATGCCGAAAGAACTTATTCACTCTCTTGCTATCGTAAAAAAAGCCTCTGCGTTAGTCAATGCAGAACTTGGTCTATTATCAAATGAGAAAAAAGATCTTATTGTTAAGGCAGCAGATGAAGTTCTGAAGGGAGGATTGGAAGATCATTTCCCCCTTGTCGTATGGCAAACAGGTTCGGGCACTCAAACGAACATGAACGTCAACGAAGTAATAGCTAATATTGCAAATCTGATTGCGGGCGGAAAGGTTGGCTCTCAAAATCCGATTCATCCAAATGATGATGTCAATAAGAGCCAGTCCTCTAACGATGTGATCCCAACAGCGATAACTGTTGCTACTTGTTTGCAGGTAAGGAATCGCTTGATTCCGGCACTTAAATACTTTACAGAAGTTCTTGCAGCTAAATCTAATGAATTTAATGGTATTGCAAAATGTGGTAGAACGCATCTTATGGATGCAACGCCACTTACACTCGGCCAAGAATTTTCAGCCTTTTTGACTCAAATAAAAAATAGCATTCGCGATCTTGAATCAGCCCTTCCCCATGCAAGTGAAATTGCCCTCGGCGGAACAGCAGTTGGCACCGGATTAAATACTCATCCAGAATATGCGGGCAAAGTGTGCAAGGTGATCTCAGAATTGACAGGATACCCGTTCACATCTGCTCCAAACAAATTTGAAGCACTAGCCACTATGGATGGACTCGTCACTTTAAGTGGTGCCCTCAGGACAATCGCTGTGACTTACATGAAGATAGCAAATGATATCCGTCTCCTCGGATCGGGACCAAGATGTGGTCTTGGCGAATTAACACTTCCCGAAAATGAACCTGGCTCATCCATTATGCCTGGAAAAGTGAACCCTACACAATGCGAAATGATGACCCAAGTGGCAGTGCAAGTAATGGGAAACGATGTCACCATCGGAATCGCCGGCTCCCAGGGCCACCTCCAACTTAACGTCTTCCGCCCCGTCGTCGCCTATAACATCCTCCAATCAATTAGACTCTTGTCGGACGCAGCCAACAACTTCGTCGATAAATGTCTCATCGACATCAAGCCAAATATAGAACAAATCCGCTGGTACCTCGAAAATTCCCTCATGCTCGTCACCGCCCTCAACCCCCACATCGGCTATGACTTTGCTGCCAAAATCGCCAAATACGCCTTCGAAAAAAACCTCACCCTCCGCGAGGCCGCCCTCGCCCTAAACCTTGTCACCGAAGCCAACTTCGACTCTTGGGTCGATCCCTACAAAATGCTCGGCCACTAAATAACATAACACATTCAGAATAAGAATTTTTTACCACAGAGATCACAGAGGACACAGAGGGTCCAGTTCACCAACATGGGTAACACTTTGATTCACCAACATAGGTAACACTTTACAAAAATATGTTATAATAACCTTATATTAAATAATTTATGAGGTTTTTATGGCTTGGGAGAATTTTAAAGTGGAACAACAA
>CANJWO010000017.1 GCA_947478685.1 Chlamydiota bacterium
CGGTCATGGAGATACCTCCCTCCTCTATTCCCATCTTAGCAATAACGGCCCTAGCATAACTAATCTTCCGAGATTTGTTTTTTGAAAAAAGAATTTCAGTATTAATATGGAACTCTTTACAGACCACATTCATGATTGTTTCGATCGATAAAGGCTTGCTTGCATCAATTAAACTTTGATTTCTGACTAAATCAAGAAAGTCATCATCTCCGAGAACATGTCCGTCCTTAAAATTACTTCGAAGTTCTTTCAGCTCCGCTTCAGACTCTCCATCGAACATATAAGCTGAATATCGCTCTATTGCTTCCCCTCTTTTGTTTGCAAATTTAGAGAGGCCTAAGTCTTTAGTAATCCAGTTAATTGAGTTTCGATCTATATAAGCATTGTGGCTTGACCACGAATAATCGCCGGGATGACTTACAATACCTGCTCTAATTGGATTTCTGTGAATATAACGTAATAACCGCGTGAAATATAGTCCATCTTGAACCAAAATAGCTTTATAGCGCCCCTGAAATAAATGACCAGTAGTCATATACTTACGATTGATTTTCTGACTATAGCGAAATGTAAGGTTGTGCATAACCTCCGACAACGGAATATTACCAACTTGAACTAGTAAATGAAAATGATTTTTCATAAAACAAAACGCGTGAATGCGATGTCCATATCGCTCCACACCTTCCTGTATTAGAAAACTCATCTTCTGTCGATCACTATCCGAAAAAAATATGTCCTGCCCATGATTTCCTCTATGCATTACATGATAAAAATATCCAGGACAGTGATACCGTCTTGCTCTAGCCATTCCTTCACCTTCGTTTAGTTAACCGCAAAAGATAGTACAGGAATATTGAATTTTTCGCTAACTACATAACTGCATGCCTGACCCCTTTTCCTGACCCCTTTTTTTAATTACAAATAACACACTAATAATTAGGCGCTAAAGGAAAGCGCCCTTGCAATTTTTTGAAGGGAGATGTAAATACCAATGATACTTGGTGGCTCCATGTAGCCTGGCGTTGTGTAAATGTTGTGGGAAACTGACCCTCATTCTCTAAAGGAAAACCCCCTTCTTAGAACAAGGAGGGGGTTTCTAAATTTTAGAAGAGATTACTTCTTATTTTTTTTCGCTGTATTGCTTTGAACTCCGACTGAGTAGTATTTCGGTACTAGTGTCGACAAGTCGGCGCCGCATGTTGCGCTAGCGCAACATGGAGGAGTTGTTTCAGAGGGATAACAGGCAGGAAGATTAGCTGCAAAAGGGGTAGCTAAAACTTGACCATTATTGACATCTGGACCAGCGCAACCGGCACCGCTAGTAGCGGTAGGAGTTGGTGGAGTGATGGGATTTGGTGGGTTAGTTATATTTGGCCTCCATACATAACTGCATGCCTGACCCCTTTTCTGCTTCTTGTTCACGTATCTTTTAGTTGACATCAAATGAAACCTCCATAAAAGAGGTGTAATCTTCGTGTGTTTCCCAGCCTTCTAAAATATCTTGAAGCCTTGTTAAACCTCTCCAGGTAACGATATAACCAGGTGGCGATCTTGTTTTAGAACTCATATAACCTCCCATTCTTGTTACAATTTGATATATTTCTTTCAATAAGGGGGGCTTCTTTGGAATAGTTTTTTTTCGATTGTTCCATGACCAAGCAGCTTTCCATTCCATATCTGTAAATAATACGGTACATGGGAGTTCAGGAAAAAATCGACTTATCATGCATGTTGCCATCACACGGTAAGCAATAATAATAAATAACACTAGCATTAACTCAAGTTTACTTGCCGTCTTCAGACCTCTTTGTTCAACATTAAGCCCGCTTTTTAAAACTTTAAAAAACAGCTCAATTTCCCAGCGGCAGGTGTAATAACATATCACTTTTTTTGCATCTTCAAAATCCTCTATTGGAAGTGTTGTAAGAAGGACCCAAACAATGCGAGCTTCATCTTTCGGGGGGGTATCTTCGTAAGCTAACACAGCATTAATCGTTACTGCAGGTAACGGGGATTTTGAAGGTCGTTTAACATGAAATGTCACCTTGCAAGCTTTAATTGTTTGAGAAACTTCTCGCGTCTTTTTACCCTTTCGATTTAATTTATATTTAATTTTTCCTAGTTCAGGAGACTCATGTAGCTGTTCGTGGAGTTTTTTTCCTTGATCAGGATCATCCAAAAGTCGATTGTGGCGACTACGAATAATTAATTCCGCTGTGGGTAGATTGTTTGATTTCCTATTTTGAGCTTCTACAAAAAGCTCCATTATATCACCCTCTCGATCAGCAAGATATATTATTTGGGTATCAGAGCATTCTTCAGCTGCTTTACATGCCTCTCGATATCCAATCAACCACCTGAAACTTTCCTTTTTTTCTATAGGTTCCGCTATTCGTGTCCACCCACATGTTGTTTCTCTGTTACTTACTTCGTAGCGTTTCCAAAAATTCAAATGAAGAGTTCCGAGTGGGATTCTGTCAGGACTTATTGCGAGAAGGGGATGCAAAAACAATCCACGTCTTGATGAAGCTTCGAGAAGCCCTAAATCCTCAATACTTGATTTTGTAGTGTAATCTAAAGAAGATGTGTCATTAATACATAAAGCAATTTTTTGTTCCTTTATCCGTGTAATGGTAGCAGCTCGGTGAGGCAGAAAAAAATCACTTGATTTCAGATATTGATTACTGAAAAATCGATAGCATGATGCTATCTCATTATGTGTTTGAAAACATTGAGTGATTGGTTTACCTGGATTGTTATTCAGTGCTGAAAAAACTTGCTCAAAACGTTCATTAAGACGTTTGTCATGAAGATCTAATGATGCAAATTCCACATTGGCCCAACTAGTCATTTTCTTGTCCCTGTTAAATTAAAATAAGAAAGATGACATATATTAAAATTTTGTCAAGAAAAAGATACGTGAACAAGAAGCTTTTCTGCCTGACCCCTTTTCCATAATTTTCGCTAACTACATAACTGCATGCCTGACCCCTTTTTACTTTTCCATAATTTTCGCTAACTACATAACTGCATGCCTGACCCCTTTTTAACTGCATGCCTGACCCCTTTTCCTTTTCTGACCCCTTTTCCTTGAACCCTTTTCCCCTTTTCTACCCTCATTTTATTTTAGCTTATTGCTTATGATTACTTCAGCTAAAAGTAATAGAGCTGCGTTAAAGTAGGGTCCGCTATCTCCGATTGCATCGCTTGGTGATGGTTGATTTGCGCTATTGGTGATATCATAATTAATAACACTTTCCTGAATAGCTGAAATGATATTTGAATAGGTTGCGCTATCTAATTGTTTGCATGCTGCATAGAGACAAGCATTTAATGCAATAGCAGGTGACGAGAATGGAGCTGAAACCCCACCAACAATTGCAGGTGGTGATTGTGTGCCATCAATCCCTGCATTTGCAAATGTACCTTTTTGAATCCAACTAGAAGCGTTAGTGTTAATCGTATTAAGAAGGCTTGCCAACACAGGTTTTAAAATGGGAGTTAATGGACTAGTTGGATTTGCCGCAATATAAGCGCTCACCCATAACGGAAATCTAATTGCATCGTAGGCAAAAGCATTTGACCAAGCTGTTGTAGGAGTATAAATTCCATTTAATTGAACAACATTCGGCATAAGACCTGTGTTGAATTGTTTTTGAAAGTTAGTAATTATACTTAAACTGTCAGTGACAACATCTTGAAATTTAAAATTGAGTTCTTTAGTGATATTTATATCTGATATAACAATTTGATAACTATTTGACGAAGAGCTACTGCAACCACTAAAATTTGGATTAGTTATTGTAGGTCCAAATGTTCCATCAACCTTTAAAGTGTACGTGAATATTGCTGAACCTGCTGCATTATAGGAGCTTAATTTCAATGTATCACTAAGCGGATTGAATAAATTATTCATTGTCACTGTTACATTGCTTAGTGGGGCAATTTTAAAAGCGCCATTTGCATAAGTTAAACCTGTAGGCCAAGGTGTTGCAAAGATAGTATTTGCAGTAGGTGCGTCTATATTAATTACTGTTTCGGTGGTGTTAATAATTTGCATTTGACCGAAGCTTGGAGCGGCTGAACAAGTAGTAACCAACGGCCATTGATTTGTTGATGCATTAGCATCAAATATATCATATGCTTGAGGTGTCATATAACCTGGATATAGAACGGCTTCACCAGCAGTGCTCCATTGATTACCGGGGTTATACATATATGTAGACGCAGAATCTTGAGATTTTGAACCTTTTAATTTTGAGGAACTTAAATCGAAAGTGATGGTAGTGTTATTTCCACTTAGACTGCTCGTTGCTTGATACTTTGTTTGGGTAGGATAAGTAGGATTAGACTTTATTGATGGAGAAGTGCCCAGGTAAATATTATAACTAAAGGCAGGACTGCCGCTTGACCAATCCGATATTTGTATCGAAGGCCCATAGTTCGGAGTATTAATATTAGGAAGAGATCCAATAGTGGCCGTACTAGTTCCAGGAGCAATTTTATAAGTAGTACCATTCCAAGTTATGTTTCCTGAAATTGCTGAAAAATCAACTTGTGCCTGAGGATAATCTATCTGAAGAATGTCTTGAGTCTTATTGATAAATGTAATAGTGGAAGCTCCTGGTGGCGTCGGTGCCTGTGTGATAGAATCAACGTCATTTTTACGTATTGCTTTTGTCATTGCTGATGCTAGCGATGAGTAATTAATTATATTTCCATTGATATCAGTAATTGTATTGTCGCCAAATTTTTCTATAGCAAGGTAGACTGCCCAAGCTATTTGAATATCGGCATCAGTTGCAGATCCTGAAGAGAAAAATGTATTACTATTAATTATGGCAGATGCAGTAGAAGCAGAGCTAAAAGCAAAAGGTTGTCCAGTTTTATCTACTATCCAAGGCATTTGATAAGGTTCAACAGTTAAACATGTAAAAGTAGTTGTAGCATCGTACATAGCACAGCCATACGTTTGCGCTAAATAATACCAATATTGCAAAATGCCTTTAAAAGTTGCTTCGTCATCATTAGCATAAGAGAGCAAGAGTCCATAACCAATCCCCTCTGAGACGGTAGTAGAAGGTGCTAGATTTTCAGATAAACAATTCGAATTGGTATAATTACTATTACAAAGGGTTCCTCCAGCAGAAAAGATAACTCTAATCATAGTCGGTTCTACGCAAGTTCCAGAAACACATGATGCTAGATGTCCGCCTGGATTGCTTTGTGAATAATTCAGATACTCAATAAATCCATTATCAACATTAGTCCAATCTGAATAATTGCTTAAAAATGACATATATTTTCCCTTTTTTTATTAATTATAATATTTTATTAATATTTATAATTAATATATCAGAAAGTCTATTTTAGTTATTTACTGAAGCTTATTTGGTATATATACCGAGAGCGCTTCAAAAATGGGGAAATTTCGATGACCGCGCCTCTAATTTTAATCAGGTTAACCGGCGGGGAAGCAGTCCCTGTTTTTACAGGGGCGATGCAGCCGGATTAAAATTTGAGGATGCGGACGATGAAAGTTCCCCACTTTTGAAACGCGAGCGGTATAAGCTCTTTGCGATTTTTTGGAGGGCGATATAAATGCCGGTGATGCTTGGTGGCTCCATGTAGCCGGGAGTTGTGTAAATGTTGTGCTCTTTATCAAAGCAGACTTCATCTACTTTGCAAACTACGGGATTCATTCCAAGTGCTTTCAAGGTTTCGCAATCGCTCTTGTTTGTTCCAAGTGTCATCTGAATTCCTTTACCTTCAAGAACTTTTGCAATTAGAACAGGTGCAATACAGACTGCAACTATCGGTTTACCCGCTTTGTGAAATTCTTCAATCACTCTTCTGATATCTGGATCAACAGTGCAGTTTGGTCCATCTTGAAGAAATGTGGAAAGATTTTTCACAACACCCATACCTCCGGGCATCCACAAAAGATCGTAATCTTTTTCATTTAGAGTCGATAGGAGCGAGATTTGATCCCGTGCGATCGGTGCGGAGGCCTTCAGCATTTTCTCCGTTGAAAATGAGTGGTATCCAATCCCTGATCCGGACATAGCAAGATAGCTTAGGACTGCTTCGTGAATTTCACTCCCCTCTTTATACCCGCATCCTGCAAGGATGACTGCTGCTTTATTTGCCATTGATGTATGCCTCCGTGTTGCCCCAAGGATATGAGACTTCGAATTGTTTTAAAATTTTAAATTGGGGGTCGTAATCAGATAATGGATAACTGATTGAGATGATTTTTTGATCGGACCTGAATTGCTTACATAATTTGTGGATGAGCTCTTCGGGGAGGCATGTTCCGTAGAGGTAGATCAAGGTTGCTTTGGAAAGATCTGAGGAGGTGTAGTCTTCGCAAAGGAAGGTGATGCCGAGAGAGAGGAGCGAATTAAGCTGCTTGGCCTTCTTGACGAATAGGGGGATCTGTTCGATGGCAGTCACATTGCATTTGAAATGTTCTCGTATATAGAAGGAGGTTTTGCCACGGCCGGCACCGAGCTCGAAGAGGTGGTCATCTTTTGTGATCCCTGCCTCAAGACAGAGCTTATCGATTGTCTTTAAGGGAGTCTCTCCATAAAGATGAATCTCTTCATCTCCTCGTCTTTGTAAAAATTTTCTTGATACCCTGTATGGGTTATGAAAAAGGTAAAAAAATCCTAATAACATACTTGTTAAAATGTACATGTACTACACAATACTCTATTCTGATTTTCTTGCAATCGGCAACTAGGTGTGCCAAAATGAGACTCAAAGTGGCGGAATGATGTACAAAAAGCTTATCAATATCTAGCCTATTGGTTTAATTTCGTCCAGCTAGTCTAAATTTAAGAAAAAAACCATCTCAGTTTCTAAATAATTTTTTTCGTAAGAATCACAAAATAAAAATGTTACACTCCTATGCTTTTGTTGGATTTTCTTCGTGTCTTTGCCTCTTTGTGTCTTCGTGTTGAATATTTTGATTTACTAAATAAGTCTGTTACGAGCAAACCCTCTCTTAAAAGCAAACTATTCAACATGAAGACACGAAGAGGCAAAGGCACAAAAAAAATATTTAAGAAGTTACCTCTGCACTGATGAAATTTAATTTTATTTCACACATATTATGCAGCCGCATGAGGCTGTATAATATGTGTTACCAATTAATTTCAATGCCGGGCTCCAGAGGGAGAAATTTCTCTAGAGTAAGATTATACTTTTTCATCGCTAAATACAAGTCATAAGGAGGCCTGGATGGTCCTTCATCGGAGAGTTTAAATGTCTTCCAATGCATACCTATGCTTAAGGCCGATTTAACGTCTTGGTGAATTTGGACTGCATCTTCAGGGCTTGAGTGAACGGTAAGCATAAATCTAGATGGTTTGTAAGTTCCTATAGGGCAGAGACAAAGATCTATTTGAGGGAAGATCTCTCCTATTTTTTTGAAATCATACTTATTATAAGCTGTGTCTCCGACAAAATAGAAACATTTATTCGGGCTCCCATTTCTAAGTGCTTTTACTACAAATCCCATCCATAAAGATTGATTTGCATCAAAAAGTCCCCTTCCAGAATGGTGTTGTGCTGGAACAGATGAGATCCAAAATTTAGCCCCTTTACTTGGGATATGTAAAAATGTCTCTTCCCACCATCTCAATTCTTTAACATGGAGTATCCCCCTTTTCTCAAACCACTTGCGAAGTCCCACGGGGACAAACCACTTAATGTGGGGAAATCGTTTATTTAAGGCTTTTACACTCTGCACGTCCAAATGGTCGTAGTGATTATGACTGATAAGTACTGCATCTATCTCAGGAAGCCCGTCAATAGTCAAACTAGGATCATGACTTCTTTTAGGTCCAATAAAAGAGAGTGGCGAACACCTTTTTGCCCATATCGGGTCAGTCAAAATCCTAACCCCATCAATTTCAATCAGAAACGTCGAGTGATTGACCCAAACAACTTTAGGCTCATCCGGTTTAATCTCTTTTCTAGGAACAGGGTAGGAAAAATCTGCAGGGGGCGCAGCTATAGGCAAGACATCATCATAATGACCCCACTGCCAACGGAGAAAATGCCACACACTCCGCCGAATGTTTTTAATATATGGATTTGTGTATCTTTTCTTGATCATATCCGCTCCCTGACACGATTAACAAGATATCGGATATTATTCTCAAATAAAATCACAATATTTCCAATTAGATAATTAATAAACACATTATAAACGTTATGCGACTTTTAATTATGCTCTAAAAATAAGGTTATTGTGGTGATTTCTTTTAGGGGGCCACTGAATTGGATGGGGCCGGGACGTTTATAGTTGTCTTGAAGCCTATTTTGTTCTCTTTGGAGGAGAAAGGATTTAAAAACAGGTCCTTGAAGATCAACGAGGGCTTTGGCTATCACTTTTTTCATTTTGCCATTTCGCATCTCTTCAACAAGAATTGGTCCCAATTCAACTGAACTTGGCTTCCAATCTGTTACTTCTTTTGCAACATTTCGGATCGCAGCCATGACGCCGCTTTTACCATTATTGATTAGAAGAGCTGCATTCATTCCTAGATTGTAACAGTAGGTTGCATCAAATTCAGACGGAAAGCCACATCTCCCTTCATATCCAAAAAAATGATAGGTGGGATTGAATTTTGCTACACTCCCCCTTCTTTTTAGCTCATCCCGTACCATCTTGCTGAGAAGTTTTTCTGTCTCAATTTTTGAAACCTGAATATTTCCATGACTATCTCTATCTTCAAGTAGCTCTGCAGGGATCTCTCCTGCCACTTCCGGAATAAATTCTATTAGCCCTTCAGGAATCAGAATGACCCCATAATTTTTTCCGTCTCTAGCTCTTTCATCCACAGTATCAGCAACTATTGTTACAATCTGCTTCAGAGTCCTTCCCTCTTTTGCAATCTCCTCACCGATAAGGGCGATATTTGGGCAAGTTTGTAGAGCGCATTCGAGTGTAACGTGAGAGGCTGTCCGACCCATCAACTTGATAAAATGCCAGTACTTTAGAGAAGATTTTGCGTCGATACAGATATTTCCAATCATCTCACTATATACTTTGCATGCAGTATCAAAGCCGAACGATATCTCGACATCTTTTGATTTTAAATCGCCATCAATAGTCTTTGGAACTCCAACAACAGAGCACTTAACCTCATTTTTCAATAGAAAATCGTGCAAAAAATAGGCGTTAGTATTTGAATCATCGCCACCAATAATCACAAGCCCATCTAAATTAATCCTTTGAATCACTTCTTTGGCTTTCTCGAATTGATCAGGGGTATCAATCTTTGTCCGACCAGTTCCTAGAAGGTCAAACCCCCCTAAATTACGGACTAAATCGATTTCACTTAAAGTGAGTGTCTTAAATTTTTCCTCTAAAATGCCTGAAGGGCCTCCGAGAAAGCCAATCAGCTCTGATTTTGGGTTGACCGCCATTAATGCGTCGTAAATACCTGCAGCTACGTTACTTCCGCCTGAGGCAGGTCCACCTGAAAACAAGACTCCTACACGCAGAGGATCTCCAGTCGCAATTTTCTGAAATTCAGGCAAAATCCGAATCTTCTCTTTCCGTCTTATCTCTTCAAAGCTCATCATAATAACTAATTTATAACATTTTTCTTTTTAATCTTCCCTACTTTTTTAAGGAATGTTATCATCTTTAGGCATGACCAAAAAATTTATCTTTATTACAGGGGGCGTCCTCTCTTCTCTTGGGAAGGGGATCGCATCCGCCTCTATTGCCTTTCTATTGGAAGCAAAAGGGTTAAAAGTTGCTTTAATGAAGCTCGATCCATACCTGAATGTCGATCCTGGTACAATGAACCCCTTCCAACATGGCGAAGTCTATGTAACTGACGATGGGGCTGAAACCGATCTCGACCTCGGCCATTACCACAGATTTACTAACTCCCCCCTCTCGAAAGCTTCAAACGCCACTTCTGGACAGATTTACTATGAAGTACTTAGAAGGGAACGTAAAGGAGATTATTTAGGAAAGACTGTTCAAGTAATTCCTCATATTACGGATGAGATTCGAAGACGTCTTGTTGAGTGTGCTAAGCAGGTCGATGGAATCGATGTGACCATTGTTGAAATCGGCGGAACTGTGGGCGATATTGAGTCTCAGCCATTCTTAGAAGCGATCCGTCAATTCAGACATGAACATCTTCGAGATTCTATCAACATTCACCTTACTTATGTTCCTTATATAGAACATGCGGGTGAAGTTAAAACAAAACCGACACAACATTCAGTTCAAAAGCTTCAGCAGAGTGGTATTTTTCCAGACATGATCCTATGTCGTTGTAAAGACCCTCTTGATGAAGAGATTAAGGCGAAAATCTCCCTTTTCTGTAACGTCCCCCTTCATGGAGTGATCGATCTTATCGATGTAAAAAACTCAATTTATGAAGTTCCCCTCCTCCTTCAAAAAGCAGGGCTTGAGAACTCTATTTCGGAACTATTAGGGCTTCCTCAAAAAACAGCAGACCTTAGTGTTTGGGAAAAGATGATTCAAACCTTGATCCAGACTAAAAAGCATGTCACAATTGCTGTTGTTGGCAAATACTTGCAACATCAAGATGCTTATAAGTCTGTATTTGAAGCCTTAAAGCATGGCGGAATCTCTAATGAGACCAAAGTCGATATTAAATGCATCGAGTCTGACAAAATTGCAGATGTTGACGATCTTCGCGAAAAGCTTGCAGGATGCTCTGGAATCCTAGTCCCAGGTGGCTTTGGTAGCCGCGGGATCTCAGGAATGATAATGGCCGCAAAATTTGCCAGGGAGAATAACATCCCCTACTTTGGGATCTGTCTCGGAATGCAAATCATGGTCATCGAATTCGCTAGGGATGTCTTAAATCTTCCAGGCGCTCATTCGACTGAGATGGATTTAGAGACGCCTGACAACATTATATCTCTGCTCTCAGAGCAAATTAACACAACCGACCTTGGTGGAAGTATGCGTCTTGGCGCCTATCCTTGTTCTGTTGACCCTAAATCTTTAGCCTTTGCTTGCTATCAAAAAGAAGAGATCTCTGAAAGACATAGACATAGATACGAATTCAACAATCATTATAAAGAGCGCTGCGAAAGCAAAGGCTTAAAAATTGTTGGAACATGGAAAGAGGGTAACCTTTGTGAAATTATGGAGATCAAAGACCATCCATGGATGATCGGCGTCCAATTTCACCCCGAATTTAAATCAAAACCCCTAGAACCTCACCCCCTATTTAAAGGTTTCATTGCAGCAGCACTTAAATATAACGATGAGAGTCGTCGGAATTGATTTTGGTATGAAACGAATTGGAGTTGCTATCTCCAATTCGTTACTCTCATTTGCTATGCCCATCGGCAGAGTCGAGCGAATTAAAAACGACAAACAAACGCTATTAAATCTAATGCATCTACTTAAAGATTACAAAGATATAGATAGATTTGTAATAGGTCTACCCCTACATCTTTCAGGTCGTGAGAGTGAGATGTCTGCAGAGGTTAGAAAATTTGCTGCCTTTTTAGAGAGTGAGACAAAAATTGCTGTAAAATTTATTGATGAAAGACTTACCTCAAAAACAGCAGAAGGCCTTCTAAGAGAACGGGAAATGAATCGAAAAGAGCGCAAAAATCATGTCGACACTTTATCTGCGACCCTCATTTTACAAACATATCTTGAACTCATTTCCCTAAGTAAGTAAATAATATACTGAAAGGAGAATATATATAATGAATAGGGCTTATAGCTGTGAACCTGATCAACCGTCACATATTAAAATAATTGACGGCAATGAAGAGCCCTTTGAAAACCCTTTTCACGAACCTGAATATGGTAAACCACCAGAGCCTTGCATTCTTGTTATCTTTGGAGCTTCTGGCGACTTAACCGGAAGAAAATTGATTCCAGCTCTTTTCAATCTTATGAAGGAGGGCAATCTCCCGGCTAATTTCATTTGTGTTGGTGTAGCAAGAAGGCCAAAAGCTGTCGAAGAATTTCGCCATGAGATGTCTGAACAAATTAAAAAATTCTCCAGGGCTAAGCCGGAAGAATCTGAACTTTTTACATTTGTGGAAAAGCTTTTCTACTACCAACTAGAATTTCATGATGACACAGCATACGATAACTTAAATCTCTTTCTAAAAGATCTCGATAAAAATTATGGAACTAGAGGAAACAGGGTCTTTTATCTCTCAGTACAGCCTACCTATTTTCTCTCGATCATTGAAAAGCTAAAAGGGCACTCTCTTATTTATGCTGCCGATCAACCTCATCAATTCTCAAGAGTTATTATTGAAAAGCCTTTTGGGCACGACTACTCCTCAGCAATTGCCCTTCAGAAGGATCTCTCTCAATACTTAGCTGAAAGCCAGATATTCCGAATCGATCACTATTTAGGAAAAGAGACTGTTCAAAACCTCCTTGTTTTCCGTTTCAGCAATTCTATTTTTGAAGGACTTTGGAATCATCGGTATGTAGATAATATCCAAATCACTGTAGCAGAAAGCATTGGAATTGAGGGTCGGGGCGCATTTTATGAGGGACAAGGACTTACAAGAGATGTTATTCAGAATCACCTAATGCAACTTCTCTCTCTTGTGGCAATGGAGCCTCCAATTAATTTAACTCCTGATGCGATCCGCAATGAAAAAGTAAAGGTACTGCAATCTCTTCAATGCATTCCAATATCCAAAATAGATACTTTTGCTATTCGAGGCCAATATAAAGAAGGGTATATTGATGGTGATCCCGTATCAGCCTATAGACAGGAGCCTAATGTAGCCGCAAACTCAAACATAGAGACCTTTGCAGCTCTGCGACTTCAAATTGAGAACTGGCGTTGGGCAGGTGTTCCAATTTATGTAAGGGCAGGAAAACGTCTCTCTAAAAGATCTACTGAAATTGTTGTCACTTTCAAAAAAGCACCGAGCATATTGTTCAATAAAAACGAGCACTATAATGTGCCTAACCAAGTGATTTTCAGCATCCAACCAAATGAAGGAATCTCGATCAAATTTAATACAAAAATCCCCGGCGGAGCAACCATTGTTCAACCCGTCAAAATGGATTTTCGTTATGCAAGTTATTTTGGAGCAGAAGTCCCCGAAGCTTATGAACGCTTAATTCACGATGCTATTGTAGGCGACAGCACCCTTTTTGCTAGGGTTGATGAATCCATTAATTCATGGCGAATCCTTACTCCTGTACTAAAGCATTGGGCAGAAAACCCCTTGAAACCAGAAGAATTATATTCTGCCGGCACCTTTGGTCCAAAGATGGCTGACCTCCTTCCTAAACAAGAACAGAGGAGATGGAAACCTGTATGACAACATATATTCACCCAAAAGATATCGATAAAGCAAGAGAGGCTCTTTGGAAACAGTACCAAGGCGCCAATGCAGTTAGGGCATCTCTTTTTAATTTAGTGATTTATACAAAGGACAATGAGAGACAAGCCTATCTTCAAAAGACTGCGCAAAGCGTAATAAGAAAATTCCCCTGCCGTATTATTATGATCAACGAGGCCACAGATAGTAAGGAATCCTACCTCAGGACTTTTGTATCCGACTTACAACCAGAAGATCGTAGCAGCTCACTTTTTTGCGACATGCTTAATTTTGAAGTGAGCGGAGATCATATAGATAGGATCCCTTATGTGGTGGCTCCTAATTTATTAGCAGATCTCCCTGTCTATTTTCTTTGGGGAGCTGATCCCAGCAAAAATGACCTTATTGGCGTGCAACTGAAAGACCTTGCAACAAGGACCATTTTTGATTCGGAAACATCTGAATCTATGACAGCTTTCTCTAAAACTCTTTTAGCTCTTCATGAAAATGTCTCTTGCGATATTGGCGATCTTAATTGGGCAAGACTTGCCCCCTGGAGAGACTTATTTGTTCATACCTTCAATGATCCTGAAAAATTAAAATGTTTAAAAGAGTCCAAGGATATTAGGATCACTTATAATGTTGTCTCAACTAAACAGTTTTGTCATACTAAAATCCAGGCAACCTATTTTCAAGCATGGATTGCTACGAAACTTAAATGGACTTATGAAAGCACTCTTGGCACAAAAGACGAGCTCTCTTTTAAATACACTACTCCAAATGGCCCTGTAACAGTTACTCTACTTCCTGGAAAATATGACCAAGTACTACCCGGAAGACTATTAAAATTTGAATCATTTTCTACTCATAATGAACATATTTTATTAGAAAAAAGTAAGCAAAATCCCCAACAAATTACAATCCACCATTCAACTCCTTATCACTGTGAAATGCCCGCCTACTTTCTACTTGATAAAGAGATATCGGGCAAATCAATGATCCATGAAATCTACAGCCAGGGAACAAGGGGATGCTTTATTGATATCTTAAAACTCATTTCAAAATACAATCAGGATTCAATTTGTTCATAACAATTGACACGCGAAGGAAAGTAGTTGTCCCAGGCAACGAATCAGAAACAGTAGCCTATGCCGCGGGCCATTTTATAAAATGTGCAAAAACTGCAATCGAATTTCACGGAACATTCTTTGTTGCTCTCTCTGGAGGTTCAACCCCAAAACAGATCTACGAAAAATTAGCCTCTAATCACAAAAACTCGATCGATTGGCAAAAAGTTTTCCTCTTCTGGAGCGATGAACGTGCTGTTCCTGCAGATCATCCCGATAGTAATTATAAAATGGCTATGGATTCCGGTTTTACAAAGCTTGGAGTCCCCCCCTCGCATATTTTTCGGATGAAAGGGGAAGGTGACATAACAGTTCATGCAACTGAATACGAAGCACTTATAAATAAAACGCTAAACAAGAGACATTTTGATCTCATTATGCTAGGCGTTGGCGAAGATGGCCATACTGCCTCCCTTTTTCCTGGGACAAAAGGTCTTACTATTACCGATAAACTTGTCATTGCAAACGAGGTTCCTCAAAAAAATACCCTGCGCATGACCTTCACTTACCCCTTAATTAATTCTGCCCATAATATAGCCTTTTATGCGATGGGCAAAAATAAAGAAGAAATTATTAAAAAAGTCCTTACTACAGATTTATTTCCATCTAGTCTCGTTGGAAATGAACTTCACCCCGCTCTTTGGATACTAGATACTTCTGCGGCAAGCCTGCTAAATAGATCTTAATGAAATCTTAAAAATATATTGTAAAAATTCTCCCCTTACACTAAAGTGCTGGTATCTTGAAAATAATGCTAGCGATAGCAATTGAGGATTCATTATGGACGTTTCATTTCTTAGACCTTCTATTACTGAGGTTCCCGACCCTTTTCTACTCGAATTAAAAGAAGACCTTACACTAATGCAGGATGCTTGTGGAAATCTAGCTCAAGGATTTGACAGCTCGATTTCGGCCCTATTACCCATGGACTTGGAACTCCCTGCAGGAAAAATTCATAGAGCATCAGAAGTCCTATTAGACCTGCTCACTCCGAGACCTGAACCAAGGAAACTTAGGGGCGATTCAGTTATTACAGATTCTAGCGAAGAACTACAATCACCCACTGTCCACGTACGTAGGTTATCTACACTTTCTGCAGCTACATCACCTCATCTTCTCCCTAGACAAATACCAACATTAGAACAACTTGTTATCAGCATTGATCAACTTGATCACGCATCTTCAAGTTTTTTTCCCGCTAGTCCAGAAGCTACTGAAGTAGATTCTGGTGCTTTTATCGCTTCTGCTAACAAAACTCTCATTCTAGTAGCAAAGGCTTTATATGAACTTAGAGGATCTGCTTCCCCTATTGTGATGGAATCCAAAGAAGTGGCTAGCGCTGTAGCTGCTCCTGCCCCATTTGCCCTTCCTAAAGCAAAAATGGGGGTAGTTGATGATGATACAGCCGTAAGAAGCATCCTTTCAAAAAGATTTTTATCTGACTATAAAACTGGTGACATTCCTATGGCTGTTGACGGCATATCTGCTGTAGATGGTTTGTTAACATGTGAGGGCAAAACACTTGAAATTCTATTTTTAGACAATTTCATGCCAGGAAGAACTGGAGCGGAGATTATCCGTTTAATCCGTAGTAATCCTGAATGGTCTAAAATAGTCGTAGTATTTTTAACAACTGATGATAGTTTTAATGTGATGATTGAACAGAGAAAATCAGATGGTTCTGTTGAAAGACTACCTAAATGGAAGACTCTCGGGTTTGATGCCTACCTGATAAAGCCTATTAAAAAAACTGACCTAGCACAATGCCTTAAAGAAACATATCAAAGGCTCTTCCGTTCTACTGATCCACTTGATGAAAGACGCTGGATTACAAATAATCGGGAATGTGCCGCAGCGGCCTCGGTTGAAAAAATGTAGACTTTTTAGTCGTCTTTCCCATAAATGAAATTATGGGAAAGATTTTACTCCGAGGCTTTATTGGAATTGCACCCATTGCAATCACATTAGCCTTACTATTTTGGATTTATAATCAGCTTGAATCAACTTTTGGAGCCCCTTTTAAAGAGATTTTAGGACCAGCTTACTACTTTCGAGGTCTTGGAGTCATTACAGCTCTCGTAATCCTCCTTTTTGTCGGCCTTATTCTCAATAACTGGATGGTCCAAACTCTCTATAACTGGTTTGAGCGAATATTAAAAAAGATCCCCCTTCTGAAAACTATTTATACCTCTGTAACAGATCTTATGAGCTTTTTTCATGCAGGTCAAAAGCAAGAAAAGGGGAAAGTTGTCTCAGTTGAAATTGGAGACTTAAAAATGATCGGCCTTATCACTAGAGAACAGTTTGATGACCTCCCAAAAGGGATCGGCACAGCTGATGACGTTGCGGTATTCTTCCCCTTCAGCTACCAGCTCGGCGGCTTTACAGCCATTGTTCCCAGATCAAAAGTTAAGGTTATCGATCTCTCGATCGAGAGAGGTCTCCGCTGGAATATTACCGCCGGCAATCCCTCCGCTGACAAACCCACTTACGATAATCCGCGCAACACCAACCAATCTAACCCATAAAAAGTTGATTATAAGAGGGCTTTTCAAGTTCAACATCTCTGAAGAGGATCATTGTATCAGGAATCACCTCAAAATCGACCCGTTGAAATAGATAGTATTTAGGTGACATCCCTCCGAAAAACGGATCAAAAAATGCATCAAATAGATAATAATTGCTTTTGTTATTTAGAAAACCTTCTTTCATAAGGCGTTGCATATTTTTAGAACTCTTTTTTTCTTCATAGAAAATCATGTAGGGCGACTGTTTTAACTTTCCAACGATAAAATATCTATCCAATTCAAAACAAGGAGTATAGCCAAATTCATCATTCTCTGAGCTTACAAGAAATGTTGGAATTGCAATATGCAGACTCTCAATTACTTGATCCTCGTGCAAGATTGAACTCATCTCTTTCTCATTTAAACTTGGTCTCTCCTCTAATGGAGCCCACAATTCTAGCTCCTTCGGAACATAGACCTCATCTCCCTCTTCATCTGGTAAAGAAAAATTAAATTCCATGATATTCCCTTTTATTTTTATTATTTAATTTATTATAGCAATGTGGGATCAGACTGCATAAACAGCTGATAATTAGAAGGCGCAACAAAACCGCTGAATCGTCTTGTTTAAGTAGCTTAAAAAGACCTGTTTATAATAAACTCTTCCTCAAAATTAGAGGCTTAACTGATGACAACTTCATTTAATTGTGGGATATGTTTAAGTGTTATTGATGGAACTGTACATCCAGCCCCTTCTTCCTATGCAACTTTAATGCCCTGTTGCAACTTTCCTATACATCTTAGATGCGCAAAACTCTCCTTCAATCAACATCTCTGGTCTTGCCCCTCATGCCGGAGGGATGACTCTTTGAAAACAGATGAGAGCAAAGCAAGATTTATCACCTATCTCTACTTAAGATCTAATTTCATACCTGACCGGGGAGGTTCTCTCGACTCTAATATTCAAGCAATTAAGCGCATCTTCGGAATGGCAATTTCAGATGGAAATTTATTGGATGTAACACCAATTGATGGTGAACCTAGCGAACTAACAAGAAAGCGATTTATTACATTTTATGATGAGCATGTCCTACCAAATCTTGCCTTAAGAAATAGGCTTAGCACATTTTTTGATAAAATCTTTGCCTTTGCAGAGAGTTCAACGCCCCTGGAAATGATGGATGTCTTTATCAATTTCGAAACTCCTGGTTTAGCTGGGAGAGCACTCCCGATCGCGCGTGCACCCCGAAATCCCCGATGCGAAAAAATCGTCATCTATTCTATATGCACCATAGCAATCGCCCTATTCACTGCCTTATTAGTAGTGCTCATCAAGAAACATCTAAAATAGGGGTATAGACCTAAAATTTCTTTTTTGATAGTATTAACACCTTTTTTACAAGGTTGTTATGAAAAATTTTATTTGTCATTTTCTTGCTATTAGTATCACCTGCTCTGCAGCAGAAATCCCCCTATCACATCATAATCCATCAGAGATCGATAAAACTGTCGAAGAGCTCCTCTCATTGACGGAAGTTCCTGGGGCAGCTCTTGGAATTATCGTGGATGGGAAAATCGTTTTTGCAAAGGGTTATGGAATACGAAATAAAGAGAGGCATCTTCCTGTAACAACTAAAACAGTTTTTCCTATAGGATCAGCTACGAAGGCATTCACCTCATTTCTGCTTGGACAACTTGTTGACGATCACATATTAAATTGGGACGACCCGGTAAGTGATCATATCCCCTATTTTAAATTAAAAGACCCTCACACAACTTATAGCATCACAATTCGAGATTATTTAACTCACACTTCTGGCTATCCCTGCCATGAAGCGATCTGGTATAATCAAACTCATTCAAGAAGTGATGTAATTCGGAGACTCCGCTTTCTTGATCCAATTTATTCACTACGAGAAAAGTTTTTTTACCAAAATATCGGTTATATGATTACTGGTCATGTAGCAGAAACATTGACGCATAAGAGTTATGAAGCTTTAGTCGAAGAAAAAATTTTCAAACCTTTGGGAATGACCCATTCAACATTCTCCCTATCTGATATGCAAAAGATGGAAAACTTTGCCTTAAGCTATTCGGATGCTAAAGGACCCACCCCTTTTATTGACCCAAGTACAATTGCTCCAGCTGGTGGTCTAAATTCAAACCTTGAAGACCTTCTCAAGTGGGTAAAACTTCTATTAAATGCTGGAGAAGGACTTATTGAGTCTTCCACTTTTGCCGAGATGATCAGACCACAAGTGGTCTCAAATTTAATTTGTAATGGGAGATACGGTCTTGAAAATGAAATACTTATGGAATCATATGGACTTGGGTGGATTCTTCTCTCATATAGAGGACACTTCCTCGCCCTTCATGGAGGCAATATCAATGGATTTTCATCATGTGTCCTATTTTTACCAAATGAGGGAATTGGTATTGTAATCTTGTGCAATAGGCACATCTCTCCGTTCCCTTTTATCCTCTCTTCACTATTAGTTGATCAGTTATTAGGACTCCCTTTCATAGATTGGACAAAAAAATATAAAGACTTAAACGATTTTAGCAAGGAAGAATTTGTCAGGGCGAAAGAGGATCAGTTTCATGAAAAAAGTTTTGATTCAGAGCCCTCTCACCCTATTTTCGATTATATCGGAACTTACTCACATCCCGGTTATGGAAGAATAGAACTATGCGTTATAAAAGGCAAGCTCACAGCTCACTACAATAATCTCAATCTCCCTTTAGATCATTGGAACTATGATGTCTTTGAAATTTCTAAAGAGTCCTCCTTTCCTATTTTAAAAGGGATTAAATTCACATTTATGGAAAATAGTTATGGAGATATCAAAGCTATCTCCATTCCGTGGGAACCACAACTACAAGGGATAATTTTTATGAAAGAAAAAGACCAGACACTTTTAGACAAGTCCTATTTAACTAAATTTATAGGCAGTTATAGTTATCTTGGCTTTACGATAAATGTAGAGGATGCTGATGCAAAGCTTGTAGTAAAAGCATTCGGTCAACCTCCCTATGAACTTTATCCTGAGCGGTCCAATTTGTTTAAAGTGAAAGATCTAGAGGGTTACATTGTCGAGTTCCTAACAAATGACTTGGGTGCAATTTCAGCAATCCAAATGACTATGCCAAACAGCACAACCTACACCGCTCGCAAAATATGAGTATAGCCTTGATTTTTCAATCCTCTTCAGTATAAAATCAACTCCTTATGATTCGTTTTATTTCAGGATTGTTTCTTTTTCTATTGATCGGGGGTTGGATCTATTTTGGAACAAAAAGACCTTATCTTTCTTTAGAAGAGTCCGACCTCTTGCTGGCAAGGCCAAATTTTCGCATTCTAATCACACATAAAGGTGGAATAGGCGAGCAAGAGATGGCAGAGAGAATCAAAATTGCTGGAAAGTCTCTTAACTTAGAATGCACTAATTTCCCCTTACATCAACACTCTATTTTCAAGCGGCTATTTCCTCATTACAGGGAACGATTTGCTACCCTCTTTCACCCAGATCTTGTGATCTCTTTGCAAGGTGATAAAATTTATTATCCTCATGCAAAACACTACATTGCTCTCACTCATGGCAGCAACTATTATTTTACTTCAAACTCCATTCTCCCTGCTCACCATTTAATTGACTTTGATGGATATTTAATTTGCTTTCCCGATCTGGAAAAGTTATTTACTTATTGCAATTTTGTTGAAAAGGAGTGCCCCCATATTACTTGGTATACAACTTGCGGAAAAACAGATTTTATTGCCCCACCTCACTTCAAACTCTTCTATTGCGGGTTTAATATGGCCAACACTACCTTTGGAGCTAAATATAAGCAGTTATTTTCACGTCTTAATAAAACCCACTACTTCAATGTTTACGGACAAAAAAATGAGTGGAGACATACTCCAAATTGTTATCGAGGCTTTATAAAATGTGATGGGGTTAGCCTTCTTCAAACTATGCATAACTCAGGTGTAACACTTGTATTGCATGCTCCCGATCACTTTCAAGGTCAAACTCCAACAGGAAGAATTTTTGAAGCATGCGCCGCTTCAACTGTTGTTATTACTGATAGACACCCCTTTATAGAAAAGCATTTTGGCGATTCCGTATTATATATCGACCAAGAAAAATCCTCTGAAGATCTCTTTCAACAAATTGATACCCACATGAGATGGGTTCAAAGCCACCCATCTGAAGCTATTCAGCTTGCAAAAAAATCGCATGAAATTTTCCTTAGAAAATTCACCCTCGAAATGCAATTAGAAAAACTAATCGATCTCCACAAAAATCTCCTTATCCCCAAAAAACTCCCCAAACCAGAATCCTTTGGCACCTAACCTAATTTAATTATGTTCGGGGAAGAGGGAGATCCTTATTGTAGGGGTATTTTCAAATAGTTCAACGCTGAGATTTTGAAGCCCTTTTTGGGTGATTACTTCAAGCTCCTCTGCTTCCATTAGCAATTCGTCAATATTCCTATCCTGCAAAACAGACGCCTTATGCAAATTACTCCAAAACCCATCCAATACTTTTGCCTCTTTTATTTTCTGACGGATAATCTCTTTTGCAGAGAGCACCTCATCTGCTGTGGGGCCATTTTTAAGAAATTCATCTATAACTTCAATTGCGATTTTTTTCAAACCTTCAGCCTTTTCAGGAGTTGATGTAAAATAGACATACGCAAAGATATTTTCAGTAACTGGATCTAAAAGAGACTCATACATAAATGAGACTGTATAAGTATCTCCTAATTCTTGCCTCATCCTCTTAAGACATCTTTCTGAAAGAATATGAGAGAGTGCTTTCATAGGAAATTTCAATGGAACTTCCCCTTTATAATTCTTTCTATATCCAATAATAGTAGAGCTATGGGTCTCCTTCCCCCGATAAATAATTTCATTTTGAGACTCTGTAAAATCCAAAAGAATGGGTAATTGAACCTCTTTTTTCTCATGTTTTACTTTTTCAGGAAAATGGAAGTAATTACTTATAAGATCTTGCATCTCTAGTAAATCAAAATCACCAACCACAATTAGAGAAAATTCGAGAGGATCATTAAAGGCTAATTCTACACATCTTTTTGCAACTTCCTCTTCTGCACCAGCAATTTTTCCTTCCATATAGAAAGGATGATTGTCGTAAATAATCTGATTTGCTGTTTCGATAAAAAAGAGTTCAGGTTTATTGTTCTTATATTTTTCAATCTCGGTATGGTGACCTACAATACTATTCCAAATCACCGGATCAAATCGCTTATCTAAAAATAGTGCTCTAATCGACTGAAGAAGGACTTCGCTTTCATCAGATGGACCTGACGCATATATAGACCTCGCATTCAATCCAATTGCAACCGCAAATGAGCAATCCCGTTTTTGTAAAAAACTATTAAAATCATTTCCATTAAGATTAGCTAACCCTGATCCCATTAAATAAGCAGGAGCAAGCTCGATAGAGTCATATTCCTCTGGATTGAACATTGTCTTTCCATAACGAGCTACCATATCTATTGAGATTCTCCCTTTTTCTAAACTCGTCTTATGTAAAATAACCTTCATTCCATTATCAAGTATCAGCATAGTTGACCCAATGTTGTCATTAGCTACCGCTGACCTTGCTCCTACAAACCCGCTCCTCATCACACATAAAAGAGAGTTTGAAATCTCTTTTGGCGGTTCTAGCTTCTCATTTTTTACCTCTTGAATCACTTGTTCGACATCATTTACCGAGATTACATTCTCAAATGGCATGGAAAAAATTCTATACATTGTATCTAAATTAATATTTTCCTCTACCCAAAGAGCAATATCCTCTGTACGAATTTCAGCTAAAAATTTCCTATTTAGCTCATACCCTGCTTGCATCGACTTTAACGGAATGCTACAAAGAAAATGATTGACGTAAGATTGTATAAAAACCTCATTATCAATACGATCTAAGTTTTCTATCCCTGTAGAAATTTCTTCTTGAAGTCTAAAAATTTCTCTATCTAACTCCCCTTTTGTGGGTCCAAATTGCTTCAATCTTTCAATCTCTCTACATATAGCTCTAACACCATCAAGAGGACGATCCATAAATCCAACAAAATGCAACCTTAAGGCCTCGTGAAATGTCGTAAATGACTGTGAAATCATACCCCCCGCCAAAAATGGTGCTGGGTGCTCTTTTGAAAGGAGTTCCAATCGATAATTTAGGATTGAAGAGACTAGAGAATGAACTAAACCAAGTCGCATCTGTTCTTCTGAAATTGTCATTGGACATGTTGCCACATAAAATTGTGTAAATCCCCCCTGTACAAACATCTCCTCCTCTTCCACCATATAAAGAGATCTCACATCTCCTGGAAATAACACCTCTGTTGAGACAATAGTCTCTTCGCCTGGGGAGAGGTTGCTAAAGCACTCTTTGATCCTGTTTTCAACTAAATCGATATCAAAGTCACCTACAGCAATGACTGCCATACGATTTGGACGGTACCACTTCTTATAAAAGTTTCGAATTAAATTTGGATCGCAATGGTTAATTACCTCTTTGTCACCAATCGGCATCCTATTACCGTAAGCAGAATTATTGAAAAACTCTTCATGCATTTGATTGTAAATTCTTGTACCCGCCTGTTTTTGAGAGATATTATACTCATCCATAACAACAGTTCTCTCTTTCTCAATAAGCTCATCTTTTAAACTTGCTCTGCCTGCAAAATCACTTAACATTAGGAGCGCTTTATCCAAACTATCTTTTTTATCTAATGGAACTTGAAGGATATAGCAAGTCTCTTCAAATGTGGTAAATGCATTGGTGTCTGCCCCAAATTCGGCGCCTATCGACTCTAAATATTTAATAATTTCCCAGTCAGAGAAATTCAGAGACCCTCGAAATACCATATGTTCTAGAAAATGAGCAAGGCCTCTCTCTTCCTCGGTCTCATATATTGAACCAACCTTTACAACCAATCTTAATGAGGCTTTTTCTTTAGGAAATTCATTATGTTTTATATAATAAGTAAGTCCATTTTCCAGCAGGCCTATTCGTTCATCTGCGTGGAGAATCCCAATTAACATAATCATGGCATATAGAAATTTCATATCAAAACCTTATAAAATTATTCTTTACTAACAGCTTTAAACCCACAACCCTTAAGGATTTGTGGATGACCAAAATACTCAATCCTCGGCCACGATCGACAGATCATAGGACGAAGCTTATATGCGCCACACTTCCCATCTTTTTGAAGATATCTACAACCCATCACGTAGACCTTCATTCCTTCATATTCATGAGTCTCTTTATCCCTTAGGAAAAACCCATTCATCTGAGTGTGCCATAAAAGATCGAGCTTCGCAGAAAAGCCCTTAGATTTTTTAATTAAAATATAATTGCAACAATTTCCCCTCTTCTTGCAACTCCCAACTTTCTGGTACGGGGGGCGAATGATCTTTTTAGCAAGCGTTTGAGCAAAGAGATCTAACAAGACAAAAGGAAGCAAAAGGAAGCGAATAGGCCACCGAATCCATCCAGGAAGCCATTGACGGGGAATTTTGCAAGGTTTTGGCTTATGATCATCATCACCAGCATGATCTAAAATTTGTTGCAACATGCGGGCATTTTTACCACGAGGGGAATTTCTGAGCAATCTTTACCCTAATAAGGGCAAAAATTTCCTGTGCTCTCCCCTTTTTCACAACATTTTTAGAGGGAAAAAAGAGTTTCTTATGGGAAATTTGAATATTTCTAATCACCTGATCATCTTCCAAGAGACAAAGGAAGGGAGTCTCACCCTTCTCTGGAACCTCATTTCTTATCTCATTGGCATTTTGGGCCATTCTCAGGCCATCAATTAATGCCTTTAATAAGTTATCCAAATCTCCAAAAGATTGTTTTTCCCCACCTGGACCCATCTGGCTGAGCAATACAATCTCCAAATCAACTTCTAAATTACTATCCCTTGTTACGAGAGGCAAAAACTTAAATGGACCCACAGATTTTATCTTTGAAGGAGAAAAACCCATATGCTCTGGCACTCCATTCGCCTTATAATACTCATCCAACTCTCGCAATTGCTCTAGGAAAGCCCTCCTGTAGAGGAACTTCAACTTTGCATGCCCTGTCGTTAATAACTGGCCGCTAAAATTTAGATAGAATTCCATTTATTATTATTTCTTTATTTATTACTAACTCATAATAACAGAACTCAGTCATTTATATATAAGATACTCGCTATCTCCTATAAGATCGTGTGTCGTAATCTTCATGTTTTGATTAAAATCTATGTAAGCGCCATCTTTGTCTTCCAGAATTTGTGTTAAAAACTGAGTCGCTAGCATTACCGTTTTAAATCCATAATTTACCCCCATTCCCTGTACAAATGAAGCCACAGCCGCTGCATCTCCCACCAAAATTATTGATTTACATCTGTTTGAAACTAACTGAGCTTCTTGCAAAACAACATCAATTTCTTCACTAATCACCGTTTGGCCATTTGCAATCAACTCCGCTTCTTCGTTCCAACCAAAAGCCCTAGCCACCTCCTCGATTAGCTTGGGATCTCTTATATCTAACTCTTTATTCGGACTATTTATAGATTTTTGCAAAACAATATAACTGCCAACTGGCGTTACCATTTTTTTAACATACAAGCCCTTATATAGCTCAGCTGTAGGAATTTCAACTATTTCTGAACCAATCGGATATTCTAAAAATGAAGAACTTACAATTGCCTTCTCATAGGTGATACAAGGTGTTGATACTTCATCTCTTACTCTGCTATGCAATCCATCTGCTCCAACTAATACATCATACGGAACAAGAGCTATCCCCTCTTGAGTAACTATTTCAGCAAAAGATTCATGCGCACAAGTAAACTCTCCATGTATTTGAGTAATATTTAATCGAGTCACAGTTTCTGCAAGAGCTTTTTCTAACATATTGATTTCCAGAATGCCGACCCTCTCTTTATCTGACAGCGCTCCTACCACCATATCAGGCAGAACTACCTCCCACTTATTTAATAATTCAAGTGCGGGTTCAAATAAGAAAAGCCCCTGCTTGCGGGTATAGCACACTCTCCTTTCTACTAAAGTAACTGCAAACCCCTCTTTTGACGCCTCAATTGCCATTGCAAGACCCGCAGGACCAGCGCCGATGATCACCACAGAGAGCGGCTTTTCCCCTCCATAGAGAGATGAAATAATTGCAATTATAAGAAAGACCATTCTCATAGATCACCTTACCGAGCCACTAAAATTACTTGATAGCCATGCATTACGATTCTCCATCCATGACTTATAAGATACTCAATCACAAGCTTGCCCTTACCGCCATGTGGCAGGCCACAATCATCAATCATAACAACAGTGCTTGAAGAAAAATGGGGCAACGCTGCCATCAACTCAGCCAGATGATACTTTTGAGACTCTTCCGGATTGCTGATATCAAAATCCCCACTATCCAAATAGAGAAAATCAATCACCAAGGGAAAGTCTTTCAAAAAAATCACCGCATCCTCGCACAGATAATTGATATTACCCGAATATACTCCTGCCCCACGCTTTGCAAGCCTCAGATGAGCCTTGCAATTATCAACAGAATAGAGCCGAGCCCCATTTTGACTCGCCCAATCCCCAAACAAGATCGTCGACCCCCCCTCCTCCTCAAACTTTAAATCACCACACCTAGCAGTACCCGTCTCAACAAGTACCCTTGCCCCCCGATCACTAAGCAACTGTAGCGCCTCATAAAACCCCGCATACCTCTTATTCCCAGCACTAATTCTCCCCTTCAAAATCTCAGTCGGAGAAGCAAAGCAAAACAGCCCCACACAACTAAGACAAAAAACCAACCTCACCACATTTCTCATACAACACCTCCAGTTTCCTGTCCCATATACCACGCCTCCAAAATTCCCCACAACCTCTCATATAATTAAATATTACTGATTGATCACTAACACGACCGGCAAGTACTCATAAAGTTGATGTAGTTTGAAAAAACAACAATATATAAAGACCATTGTTTGTAATTACTCGAGCCTTTCCGCCCGATAAATCATTGAAAAAAAGTGTCTTGAGAGAACCTTAGTCGCTTTTTTTTAAGAACTTATCAGACGAAACTACTCAATCAATTAGAATTAGTATTTTTTTCCTATTGTCTATTGTTAATTTATCTAATTTTATGAGCACTCTCTATGACCTTAATGATTAGTAATTAACATGTTAGTGGAAAATAGACTGCTAAGATACAATATAATTAACAACAAAAAAAGGACTCTAATTATGAGCGCACCAATTACAAATATAGCTTTATTTTTTTATTAATGCAAGTTCTACAGGAAGCACGTTTTTAAATGTACAAACCCCCGATGATTGTAGTCTGACTGGTACAGGTGTAACCCCATCTGAAAAAAGTAATTATCAAATTCTTTTTTCCGAAACCAACTTAATTGAAACAACTTTTTATTTCCCAACTAACTCTTCACCTACTCTAAACTTATATTTAGATCTGTTTCATAAATTCGAAATAACTTTTAATAATGGAATACCAACTGTAACAAGTGCCAGCAGTGATGATTCAATTTCATGTATTGTAGACGCATCAGTTAACCCTTTTGTTATAAAAATAGCGCCATCGCAAATACAAATTGACAATCTAACCAATTCTTCAATTTCTCTAACACCTTCACCTTCTATTGAATTATACAATCCCTATCAGTGGTACACAGTTTTTACGACCCCATTTATCAACTCCATTTTGAACAAACAGTGCGGAACATATATTTACAACTCTAACTCTAATCTTGCAGGTAACTTTTCAATCAATGCAAATTCTAATTGTCCCTTAATAATTAATGATCTTTTCTCTTTAACAAATGGAACGGGACAATTCGAATTAACGGTAGACTCACCTTTTGGAAATGCTTCTTTCACAGTCAATCCAATGACTGCTTCTATATCTCCTGAAACTAGCCTGGTCTCTATTAACACTTTAAATACTTACGATCCTTCAATAATTTATGAAATTACAATTAATAATGGAACCTATATTGAATTTGTTAATAATATGGATGCAACTATGTTTGTAACATTATATCCATCCGGAGAAAATCCATTTACTTTTTATTCATTCACGCCCAATGGAAATGGTTCTGTAACAGACAATAAATTAACCATTGATCCAAGCTCAAGTTGCCAAGTCTCGTCTTATATAAACTTTACTGGAAAAATGCTATTTATTGAAATTCCCCATTATACAAGTACTGCAACTCTTTCACCCAGCAACCCCACGATTACCAATTCTGATCTTATAGCTATGTATATATCATTTGATTCATCTAAAAATATATACACGATCACCGCCTGCACACCAACTACTAAAGAGTGCTACAATAACTAATAGCGAGGGTCAGCCGTCGGTTTCTCGGATTCGAGTTTGAGGGTCAGACGTTTGAGGGTCAGACGTGGAATCATGCGATTTATTAATATCGAGGGTCAGATATCTGACCCTCGACACATTTGTGCTTTTTTAAAATGCACTCACATCTGTTCAAAATAATTCCCATTTACTATCTAAAATTTCAATGATATAGTTTGCGCTTCTTAACAATTTGTTAATATATAAATGAAAAAAATTCTGTTTAGCATATTGACACTTCCAGCCTTTCTGCTAGGCGAGTGGGATGAGTTGTTTAGAGGTGATGGGGATCCTTGTTTAGCGCATCATGTCAATGTGATGTCGGGGAATTTGCAGCTGTTTTCTGAGGATGCGGTGGTCGATGGGGCTGTGCCGATTCATTTAGTGAGGAGCTATTCGAGTGCGGGGGCAAGTGAGAGGAGAAAGAGGGGCGATCTCAATCTTAAAAAGCTTAATCTAGTTTGGCAGATGGAGGGTGGCTGGAGTTTTCTCCCCCATTTGCAAATAATTATTGATCCAAGGCTTAGTGGGTATAGTGATCTTAAAGTCTATCTAAGGGAGCCAAGTGGCGAGATGATTACTTACAAAGTGAGTAGTAGCCAAGGGCTATATGAGCACACATTGATACCTGAAAAAAAGCTTGGCCATGGATTTGGAGTGATTAGTGGTCGTCTCAATCCAAACAACAATGTTTTATATGTGAATTATAAGGATGGGAGAGCTGCTGTAGAGTGTGCTGATGGTGGGAGACGCGTTTATAAAGGGAGCGAGAGAAACTTTATAGATAGTTTAGCTGATCATGGGGTCACCCAACTTCAAAGAGATCTAAGACACTATCTTTTGCAAGAGGAGATATCTCCTTCAGGTCAAGTTACAAGATATGAATATGGCGATCGTAACATTAAAATTTCTAAATTAAATCCGAGCAGAACTAAGACCTACGCCTCTGTCTTGATCGAAGAACTCCATCATAAACCCCCTTTCTCTATTAAGATAACGACCAGTGACCTGAGAGAAATTAGATATGAGGGATGGTCCTTTAAAAATCAGGAGTACCTAAACTTTGTTGCAAATGGGACGACAGTACTAGATGACATCTTCTATACAAAAACTAGAAAAGGGCGGGGCGCTTCAATAAGACAGATTAACTCTTGGGGCGATGAAAAAATCCATATCGAATATCACAAGCCAGCAAGTGACGAAGAAGGTGAAAAATGGGAAAAAAAACCGTATAAAAAACCACATAAAATCGACAAGGTAAAGGCTCTAACTCAATTGGGGCAGACCATCGCTACTTTTAGGTACACCTCCGATACAACTGATGTAAGAGACTGCAATAATGTTTTAACAAGGTATCATTATAAAAAAGATGAACTCTTGTTAATCGAGTATTTTGATCAAAATCAAGAGCTCTACTCCTCTCAGAAATTTATCTGGGTCGATAAAAATTTAATTGCAAAGCTGATGTGTGATAAGGAGGGCAATGCTATTTTCTCTAAAACCTTTCAATATAATACTTACGGCGATATCATAAAGGAATCGCTCTATGGGAATTTTTCAGGAGAACGGGAATCTTCATTTAGCTTTAATGAGATAGGATCTCTAGTCGGTTCTGAGCTCTACTCCAAAAAATATGAGTACGATCCTAAGACTCATCTCTTGATTTATGACAAAGAGAATAATGGACTTGCTCATAGGTATACATATTTAGAAGGAACTGACAACCTCCTTACAAAATTGACTTATGATAAAAACGATCTATTAATTACTCAAGAATTCAGCTATGATGCCGACAACCTCCTAATTAGTGAGGTGACAGATGATGGAACTACCCATTTTGAAAAGCGGTATGAGCGCGACCCAATAACTGCCAGAATTATCGCTTTAGAAGATGGCCTTTCCCGGATTGAATATAGTTATTCCCCTCATAATCAAATTGCTTGTGAGTCTATTTTTGACGCAACAAAAGAGTTAGTTTATTCCATTACATATCAATACGATAGACTTGGCCACCTCCTCTCTAAATCGACGCCCTCAGGAAATAAAAACAACTACACCTACGCTTATTGTGGAGATCTTCTCTCTAGTAAAGAGGTTGGCTCTCCTGAAACCAAATTTACATACGATGCATTTCATAGGCCTATTTCATCGACAGTGAATAATAAAACAAGCTATACGACCTATAATGCAAAAGGGTTGATCACTTCTAAAACTGATCATATTGGAAACAGGACAGAATACCAATACGACCCTTTTGATAGATGCTCTTTAACCATATTTCCAGAAGTTATTGATGAGATTGGCATTAGATACCATCCAACTATGGAGTGCGCATACGATTTGCTAGGCAATACCATATTGTGCAAAAACTCTAAGGGCGAAGTCAAAAAAACCGATTACAACGTCCTCTCTAAGCCCATACTAGAGATATTTCCAGATGGTTCCAAAGTAAGATATTTTTATCAGGTTGGTGGTGGCCCGAAAAAGACAGTCACTCAAGATGGCTCCGAAACACTCTATACTCACGATATCTTTGGGCGGATGACCTCAAAAGTAAGTCCCTTATTCAAAGAAAAATGGAGCTACTCCCCCTCCAGTCTTCTATCTTATACTGACCAAACAGGCCTTATGACCACATTTGACTATGATATTTTCGGAAGAAAAATTACCGAAGAGACTTCTGGACGAAAAACAGAATACACATACGACAGATTAAACTTCTTAGAGTCAACAACTACAGACAATCTCACAACAAATGCAATTCACGATATTGAGGGGCGGATCATAAGTGATGATGAATATGGGGAAAACCTAACTTTTTATACCTATGACGATGAAAATCGCAAAACAAAAATAGTAAAAACAACATCTAGAGATCTTGCCACAGATACCCTTGAATATGATGATGAAGGGAACATCATCTCTCATACCGATCCAACGGGCGCTACGACACAATTTCTCTATGAAGATCAAACGAAAACAATCCTAGATCCTCTTGGAAATCAGACGATCGAAATTTATGACGCATTAACTAGACTTGTCCACATTGAGAAGAAGAGCCCAAGCGGAATGACCGTCTCAGTTGAGGAAAATTTCTATGACAGGTCGGGCAACCTCAGTAGAAAAGTCTCGCATATCTATGAAAACGGTCAATTTATCAGACAACCTGAAATTAAGTGGGAATACGATTTCAGAGGCCTTGTCCTTAAAGAGGTCCAATTAGACAGAGTGACCACAAATGTTTATGATCTTTTAGGAAGGTTAATTAAAAGAACGCTTCCAAGCGGAGTTGCTCTGACTCACACGTATGACAGAGAGGGTCGTCTCTCAAGTTTAGAGAGCTCCGATGGAACCATTCACTACCTCTACGAATATGCTCTAGATTCAAACCCTATCAAAATTGAAGACGATATCCATCTCACCTTTCTCAAAAGAGAGTACAATCAGTTCGGTGAACTAATTCATGAGATAAATGATCAAAAGCTCTCTTACAGTTGGGAATACGACCTTCTCGGCCGGAAAACTGCGCTGACCCTTCCAGACGGGTCGAAAATTGCATATAGTTATGAAGGGAGCCACATGAAGAAAATAGAGAGGATTTCACCTAGTGGGACTTCTCTCTATCACCACACTTACGATAACTTTGATCAAAACGGCCATGTTCAGCAAGAATCGCTCATTAAAAACATAGGAATAGTCGTAACAAAGCGCGACCTTTTAGAGAGACCCTACTTAGTAAAATCGCCCCTTCATAAAGAGGCCATCACTTATGGCTCCTCCGGTCTTGTGACGGCTACAGACAACTCACTTTTTATTCCAAAAAATTATGAGTACGATTCATTGAATCAGCTTATCAAAGAGAAAAACAAGGAATACCCGTTTAATTCAATTGGAAATATCTCTAATTTAGAAGTTAATGAATATAGCGAACTCACTTCTAAATTCATCTATGATCCAAACGGCAATCCGACAAAACGGATCCATGATTCTGTGGAATATACCTATGATGCTCTTGGAAGATTGACTCAAGCAGGCAATGTCAAATTCACTTATGACGCTTACTCACGCCTCTCCTCAAAAAAAGTAGGTAATAAGAAAAAACTCTATCTCTATGATCAAGAGCTGGAAATTGGATCGGTAAATAGCAATGGGACCCTCATCGATCTAAAAGTTCTCGGCCTCGGTATCGATCAAGATATTGGAGCTGCCATAGCGATCGAACTAGAAGGTGAAGTCTATGCCCCTCTCCACGATTTTCATGGCAACATCATCGCCCTTATCGAAGAGCATGGCGACATCACTGAAGTTTATGAGTACGACGCCTTCGGACGAGAAGTGGCTGACCCTGATGCAGGCTTGGACATAAACCCTTGGCGCTTTTGCTCAAAAAGAAAAGAAGAAGGTCTCATCTATTTTGGAAGGCGCTTCTACGACCCCGAATTTGGGAGATGGCTAACACCCGATCCCCTCGGTTTTTTTGAAAGTGTAAATAGCTATCTCTACACACTAAACTCTCCCTTGAACAGGCTCGATCTTTTTGGTCTCTACTCAGGACCTGATAGAGGATTCTACCCAAAAAACCAGTTCCAAGGATTAATGGGAGATGTCCCCCGCTATGATCGCCCACTTGAAATCACAATGTGCTCTGCAATTCTAGCTAAAACCCCATTTGCAGCCCCCGTCGACTGCATAGTTATAAGTAATTTTATGCATAAACTGAACTATACGCCAATGGAAAAGTTACTCCTTCATAAAGTCAATTTTCTCAATCATATGGATCAAATCGTCTCAAAAGATCCTGGTGTCATAGGCATCATCACTGGTCAAAACGGAATCAACACCTCCTTGGAAGAATTTATAAGCAACTCTAAAAATCTGATGAGCAACATTCATGAAGGGACTACCTACATAGGGACCCACAACAAATCAGAAGGACTATCAAAAGACCTATCGAGAACAACAAATGCCGAACTCAAAAACAGAACCCTCACACCCAATGCAACCCAAACAGGCAGGTTTATCGGCATCATCGCCGACTCCCTCGGCAATATCAGGTCGCAATCCTACTGGCTCCACGTTCCCCACAGCGAAGCTGGCGTCCTCTTCAACCTCGGATACACAACACTCTCCGATTCCCAAAAAACCACCCTCAAAAACCAACTCATCGTCTTCGCCGTCGCCCCCGCTGAACCGATCTCATGGCAACACTCCTTCGAATCGGACAACATCTACTCCGACAAAGACTGCCTAACAGGCCCCCTCGGAAAAAAGTACAAAAATAACCCCGATTACAATATAAGTTATATCAAATGCGAATCGCCCCGAAAAGAATTCAGCGCCTACATCGCCGACCACGCCTTCACCGGCACAACTTATCGAAATGCTACAACAAGAAAAACTAAAGATTTAAGAAGAGATTATGGATTTCATGATTCTAGAAAACGTTAAAAAATTTGTTTTTTTATTTATTATAGGCACTCAAATGCACGCATCATCAAAAGATGATACTCCCCCTTATGTAGAATATGCAAAAGAGATCATGAACCCATTCATTACTGACAGCGAAAAAAAATATGATTTAGACTGCATTGGAACTGGAGGAAGATTTGCTTACAAGGTTGCAGGAATTAATATTAGCTTTGTAGCCTTCCGAAAAGGGACAATTGAAGAGGCTAGAACTCTCGAAGTCAAAATGATCGAAGCATTACTAGCTAGAATTAATGCAGATGAAAAAATTAGACCCTTTCTATCCGAATATCCTTTTAAATCCAAAGATTTACATATTTCCATAGCCTTCCAAAAAAAAGATGGTAATTATTACACAGATGGAAGCATTGCATATGTCTCTCATATAAAAAACAGACTTTTCTATGACGCAGAAGACTCAAAAACAGGACAACTCATTGAAATCTTAGAAGAACCGTATGAAGAAGCACTAAAAATTGTACAAAGGAAATAATATGAAACGAATTCTTGCTGCTGCCTGCTTGCTAACATGTGGTGCCTCTGCTGTGGAAGCAGAAGTGCAATTTGAAAATGATCAAATCTGCACTATGAAGGTGAAAATCAAGCCTCACGAAACAATCGATCTACATCGTGATGAATACCCCCAAATAGTTGTCGCTCTTAAAGGAGGGACCATCACCCGCATCGAAGCCGACGGAACAACTACCGATGTTGAGTTTCCAAAAGGGGTATCGGTCTACCGTGAAGCTGACCGTCCTGGCGAGCTACATCGCAGCATTAATAATGGCTGCAAGCCCCTAGAATTGATTGTTATTCAGCTTAAACAATAAAATTACATGAGAGCTCAGACGTAAATTCAACATCTGACTCTCATTATTTAATTATCTACACATCTTCCAACTACGCATGTTTGACTCGAAGTGCAATGTTGACTACCACAAGCAATATAACCACATCCTCCAGTAGGTACATTACCACTAGATTGATATCCTTTTACACAATCTGAAGCTGATGGACATACAGCAACATTGCTGGTGATAAAATATCCACAAAATTCTAAACCTAATCCTCCAAGGACAAAATTGGCCTTAGTTGGATCTGTTATAACATCCCCCTTAGTATCTAAATGTGTAGGCAGGTTCTCTCCATTTTTAGATGACCAAGTATTTGTATCTGTATCTTTTCTAGCATAATGATATTCTCCATTTTCATCAGTATCTAGAACATTTGAAGCGTATCCTACAAACACATGCTGATCAGAATCTAAGGCAGTAGGTTCTGTCTTACCATTAAATATAGAACCATCTGCTACTGTTTGCGCTATAAGTTGCGTACAATTATTTACATCAGGTGTTGCAGTCAGATTCCTTAGACCCGGATATGTCCAAGCATTAGGCGTAGCAATATTTAATGCATATCCATAACAGGGTATCGGAAAGCCAGAGCATCCCGAATAACAAGGATCAGTAGAATTTCCTAATAAATTATATGCACATATTGCTTCTTGATTAGTAGAGGCTGGAAAGCCCCAAGTAGGTAACCCTCCTCTATATAGATTTCCTGGTTGGCAATTACAAGTCATTTTTTACTCCCGATTGAAGAACACATTTGTTTTTATATCTCTAATTTTTTTATTATAATACTTCTTTAGAGAGTTTATGCATAATCTGCTTTTTATTAACGCTTTAAATTATCTAGCCATCCTAACGTAATTGCATTTTCATCACTCTGCTTTGAGCTTGAGGGTCAGATAAATAGGGTCAGACGTTTGATTCTTTGATTTAAACCATAAAGGAAGTAAGTGGTGCCAGGTCTGCAAGTAAGTGGTGCCAGGTAAGTGGTGCCAGTAAGTGGTAAGTGGTGCCAGGTCTGCAAGTCTGCAATCCTGGTGCGCCACGAGGCGCTCTATTAACAAGCACCTGAAATGGTGCTCGGGAAAGGGCTACCCACCCACCCGTATCGAGTCTTGGAAGCAAGGAGGTAACAACTTGAGTTAAGCGTAGACAGAAAGATTACAGGCCGTA
>CANJWO010000018.1 GCA_947478685.1 Chlamydiota bacterium
CAGAAAATAAGTTATAGCCTAAAACTTCCCTCTAACGATCAGAAACCGGATATAAACTTACTGGTATAGTAAACATTTTTTAACATAAAAGTGTTACCTATGTTGGTGAATCAAATGTAACCTATGTTACCGATCGGACCAGAGGCGCTGCGCGCAAAAAAACTTTCTATTTTTTCTCTGTGTCCTCTGTGATCTCTGTGGTGAAAAATTTTTTTTTAATGGGTTGTTAATATGTTTAAGTTAGTGACAGATTTTGAGCCGAAGGGGGATCAGCCAGCAGCGATTGAGGCGCTGACAAAAGGGGTGCTTGCTGGGAAGAAGAGTCAAGTATTGCTCGGGATTACGGGATCTGGAAAGACATTCACGATGGCTAATGTGATCAAAAATGTGCAAAGGCCGACGCTGATTTTAGCCCACAACAAGACTTTGGCTGCCCAGTTGTACCAAGAATTCAAAACTTTTTTTCCTGAAAATGCAGTTGAATATTTTGTCTCCTATTATGACTACTACCAACCAGAAGCCTATATTCCGAGGACTGACACTTACATTGAAAAGGATCTTGCGATCAACGACCAAATTGACCGGATGCGCCTCTCTGCAACAAGAGCTCTATTAGAGCGAAAAGATGTGATCATTGTATCGTCTGTCTCGTGTATCTATGGCCTTGGCTCTCCTGAAAACTATGCAAAAATGATCCGAACAATCACCAAAGGTGAAAAAATTTTAAGGGATGATCTACTGATTCACCTCATTAAATTACACTACACTCGAAACGACATGGAGCTTGCCAGAGGAACGTTTAGAGTACGTGGCGATATTATAGAAATTGTCCCCGCCTATGAAAGCGATCTTGCTTATCGGATTGAACTGTGGGGCGATGAAATTGATCGAATTAGTGAAATCGATCCCTTAACTGGAAAAGTAAAAAAAGTTTTAGATACTATCTCAATCTATCCAGGATCTCACCATGCCACGCCCGACGATGTGAGATACCAAGCGATCTCTACAATCGAAGCAGAACTTGATCTAAGAATTCAATACTTTGGTGAAAAAAATGCATTAATAGAACAGCAGAGAATTCGCGAAAGGACCCGCTACGACCTTGAAATGATCAAAGAGATCGGATTTTGCAAAGGGATAGAAAACTATTCCCTCCACTTTAGCAACAGGCTGCCAGGCTCATCACCAGCCACTTTGATCGATTACTTCCCTAAAGATTTCCTTTTTTTCATCGATGAATCTCACCAATCAGTTCCTCAGGTTAGAGCAATGTACAACGGCGATAGAGCAAGGAAAGAGACCCTTATCAATTACGGCTTTAGACTCCCCTCTGCATTCGACAACCGTCCCCTCAAATTTGAAGAATTTTATGAAAAATTGAATCACGTCATCTACGTCTCAGCAACTCCAAATCCATGGGAAGTAGAGGAATCAAAAGGGGAAATTGTCCAGCAAATTATAAGACCGACAGGCCTTCTCGATCCTATTTGCGAAATACGAAGGGCAGAGTTACAAATTGATGACTGCTTAGAAGAGATTCAAAAAGAGATCGCAAAAGGGGGGAGAATTCTTGTCACCACCCTAACAAAAAAACTCTCGGAAGATCTCTCTAACTACTTAAAAGAGGTCGGCGTCAAAGCAAAATATCTCCACTCCGAAATACTCACCCTCGAGCGAATGCAAATCATTAAAGAACTTAGAGAGGGTAAATTCGACGTCCTTGTAGGGATCAACCTTCTTAGAGAAGGTCTCGACATTCCAGAAGTCTCCCTTGTTACCATCCTCGATGCCGATAAAGAGGGGTTTCTTAGAAGTGAAACCTCCCTCATACAAACTTGCGGAAGAGCTGCAAGAAACGTCTCAGGCCGTGTCATCCTCTACGCCGACAAAATGACTAAATCAATCTTGGCATGCATTGAAATCACAGAGAAACGGCGCAAAATCCAAGAAGAATACAACAAAGTCCACGGAATCACTCCTCAATCAACGATCAAAAAGAAGTCGATCTCCCTCCTAGAATCGTTCGGCGTACCAGATGCTCCCGAGGAAGGCGCTCCCATAAAGTTGACAGCCAAAGAGATCACCAAAAGAATCAAAGGGCTTGAAAAATCAATGATCGAAGCTGCAAAATCGCTCCAATTCGAAGATGCCGCCAAACTTCGCGATGAGCTCCGCCACTATCGCTCCCTTCAGCTCCTCGAAGACTTCTAGCAGCAAAGCCCCTATAACAAATGAATACTTGCCCTTCGAGCAAACTCTCTAGCGATGCCACTTAGATCAGCATCCCCTGTTGCTTTTGCTTTTACATTTATTTGATTTACTAGAGATGAAAGCACCTGTAATGAATTAGTCTCGGCAGCTTCATAGCCGGTAGCAATCAATTTCTTTGTAGTCCAATCAGGATTAAATTCATCCTTCTTCCATTCTTTAAAAAATGAAATTAGCTTTTCAAGAGGCTTACTAGTCGGTTCTAAACCTTCTACTTTACCTAAGCCTTCCCCTCTAGCTACAGCAGCTGGCTCACCACCAGATGGCCTTGAATCATCTGCCTTAGGCAGAGCTGGACCTCCAACTGCTCTATTTAACATTACCGAGGGCGAATCATACGGCGTGGCTGGACCTCCAACTGCTCCTCCAAATATCTTCGCTGGCGTATAAACATCCGGCAATCTCACTGCTACTGCTTGTACTTCTGCTTCTACTAATGACTTTGGAATCGAGCGCCCAGCTAAACGCCTGCCTTCTGATCCTGTACCGGGTGATGTCCAATTAAGAAATCGTATAAGTTTCTCAGTTTTTGCCACAAGCACTTTATCTCCTGAAAATTCCGTCTTTAGTAACTGTAATATTTCCTTACCACTTTTAATATCTTGAGTACCAATAGCTAATTTAAAATCCTTAATTACACCCTCTCTTTCTTCCTTACTAGAACTATTACTAGTATTATCCCACGCTGTTAAAAATTGACGTGCACTTGCTACTGATATTGGATCCATACAACCTCCTAACTATAGCTCCAGCCTAGTCAGAAGGGGTATTATGTCAATAAATCATTTGAATAATTTGATAAGTAAGAATGAAGAGGGCTACAGCACAAATTAATATTAGAAGAAACTTACCACCAGCGACTTGATAAGATGAGGTGATTTGTCTTTGGTAGCGACCGCGCCACGTCATAAGGACTGGAAAAATCCCAAAAAGGATAACAGCACAGATACCGCCTGCAAAGCCAAGTGCTTGATAGAATATTGATGGATAAAGACTTGCGAAAATAAGAGGGGGAATGAGGGTTACGATGCAGATCCAGATATTTTCTTTAGATTTATGAGGGATTTTGAACCCATCCGATAAAAAGTGGACAAGACTGAGAGTCTGAGCTAGAAAGGAGGTCAGAATAGCAAAAAAGGCTAGAATTTGAGCAAAGTTTCCAATCCAGGGCGAGCTTACATAATTTTTCAAGGCAGATGCAGCATCCATTCCCTTGCTATAACTCTCTAATATGCCATCCTTACCTTGTATCGGCAAAGAACCGAGGGCTATTAATTGCCAAAACAGATAGACCGTTAGAGCGAAGAGGGCGCCCCCTATAATTGAGATCCGGATCCGTTTTATATCACCACCTAGATAGTGAGACAGAGTCGGAATCATATTATGAAATCCAAAGGAGATAATAAGGATAGGTAGCGCTGCAAGTGTGTATTCAAGGTGAACTTCTTTTAAAAGTTCAAATTTCACATAACCTAACCCTGCAACAAGAAGGGCTATATAGGCTATGATTTTTCCAGCCATCAAAAAGCGATTCACCAAATCGACCGATCTAGTTCCAAAATAGACAATCCAGCCAAAAAGAATAACGAAGAACATACTCCCTGCCCAAATGGGAAGAGAAGCTCCAAATGCTTTAAAGAATGAGGTAACATGGTGGCCACTATCTGCAATGTAAGCTACAGAAAGGGCATAGAAAAGAAATAGGTACAAAACCCAACATGCAATTTTGCAGGTAGGGCCAAGCATATCGGAGACCATAGTAATAAAATTTGTCCGTCCACTAAACCAGCCATTTACTTCGACAAGCATAAGTGCTGTTGTGGTCATAAAAAATGCTGCAATTCCAAATAAAATCAGAGAAGGAAAAAAGCCGACCAATCCAGTTAAAATAGGCAATCCGAGCATACCCGCTCCAATACAGCTTCCTGCAATGAGCAAGATTCCACCAATAACACTTCCCTGCTTTTGAATAGTCATCGCGCCCCGACTTTGTTTTCGTTTCTAATTTCCTGTCCAAGCCTTCCTAAATCATATCCGTCAAAATCAACAAATTTGAAGAATCTCTTATATTCCGGCATCACTTCAAATACTTGATGAGCCATTGCTTGTGCTACTCTTCTGTAAGAGGGATGTCCTTGAGGAGTCGATCTAAGTTCTGTAACCCATTGAAGAGAACGTAAATTCATATGGAAATACCAACGAATGTTATAGGCCATAGGAACTACGTACTGAGCTTCTTCAGGAAATTCTCTTGCAATTTTTCCATATACAGTTTTAGCAACATCCATCGCATCGCGATATTTTTTTTCCATGCTTGTTCCAACAAGATCATCTGGTATGTAGTAACCAAGATCACACGACAATAACTGTCTATCTTGGGTCAATATACGATGTCTCTGCAAGTCTCTATAGCTACCAAAATCGGCTGTAATCTCAAAAGTAAAAGAGGCCTTTTCTAGTGCTCTTGGTGATTTATGGCGCCTATTTTCACGTGCATTTGCTGCTGCCTCGAGAATCTGGATAACCTCTTCTTTTGGCCGGAGAAACAATTGCCTCTCTATTTCAGGGAGAGAGCTTCTTGTATAAGGAAAAAGTAAAGCTGCAGCAACCCTATAAATACTATCTGGGTCATATTCAATAAGTTCTACACCTCGAGTTTCACTTTGAAGAGAGTTGTAGTTCTTCGCAATTTCCTTAAGGCCTTGTCCCATTCTATCTTTAAATTGTTGCAACAGTTGAAAATGGCGATGATTTACATCCCCTCTACGAACAAACGACGGTATCACTTTCATAAGTTCCGTTGTAGCTCGTCTCCCAATCTCTTGAAGTTCTCCAAGTTGCTCAGACTGTAGTTTTTGAAGTAGCCCTTCACAAAACCTACCATTTCCAAAAAAGCCCATATTTGTAAGGGCGCTTGCAGGCAAAAGACCTCTTAAACAATCTAATACCTTAGCTCTAATAGCCGCCATGTAGGCAGATTTAGACACAGTTGGCTCTTTCGGGAATTTTCCCTCCATGATCTCAGTCAATTCAGGAATCAACGCACCATATACTTCAAACAAATAATTACATGTATTTACATACTCTTCTCGAAATGCAGAGGTCATCAAAACGGGCTCTCGATAAAAAAGAAATTCCCCGTCTCTCTTCTGATCAAAATAAATATATCGAGTCGATTTCTCTAAGGGAGATCCCCCTATGCGACAATCTTCAATCACTTTTGCAGCGAGCATTGAAATATTTTCTATAGCTAAATGAGCTCCGCCAAGCTCTCCAATCGAATCATCTCCATATCCATCCAAAATGCGGTCATAGAAATTTTGGGCTTTTTGGATCGCCCCGTTCTGTTCTGCTAAAACTGAATCATTGGCAATGGCATCAAAACAGGCCTCCTCTTCCCCTACAAACTCCTTCAATAATAGGTGCCGAAGGCCTAAGGTAGACCTTGAATATTTTGAAAACAGGGCCCCTTTTATAACCTCGGGCAAATTTCTCAAAGCAAATATGTTACTAGTCGTGCTAGTCACATATCTATCCAAAATCGCCCTCTGCTTATCTGTAAATACTTCATAATCTTCAATCATAATCCACCTACTATACTCAGTGTATACCGACTGCCCTTCAAAAGTAAATACCGGTCTAAAGAAAAATTGTAGTTTTTGAATTATTCACGGTGTATACTCACCTGGAAAGTCTTTGAGAGGGATCTGAATGGAATACTTTAAGCAATTTCAAAACCACATTTTAAATAATGATTTACCTTCCCTGATTTCTCTTTGGCAAGAATATTGCCTCAGTGATGAGATTGAGGCTGAGGAATTAAAACAGACCCTTCTAGAAGTAAAAATATCCCCCCTAGCTCCAGCCTTTGGTAAATATGCACAAGACATTCTCCCCCTATGGCAAACCCTTGCAAATGCACCGCTAAAACATGATTGCCTTAAACTTATTTTTGACCTACAATCGACAAACGACTTAGCCCTTGCCGATCTTGCTTATAAGTATTTAGAAAATCTCTATAACAGCGATCCTTCTTTTCAACAAAAAATTAAACTTGTTGGCCTTCGCGAAAAAAAATCTTTCCCTTCCGCTATTGCAAATTTTGAGCTTCTCGCCCACATGAAAGTAGGCAATTTCTTTCTACATACTGGTGGCTGGGGAATAGGAGAGGTGATCGATGTCTCGATGCTTAGAGAGCAAATTACTTTGGAATTTGATAATGTCTCAGGAAGTAAAGAGATTAGCTTTGTGAATGCGTTTAAAACCCTCCTTCCCGTTTCAAAAGACCATTTTCTAGCAAGACGTTTTGGGGATGCTGAAGCATTTGAAGCTTTCGCTAAGTCAAAACCGCTTGAAATCATTAGACTACTCCTAAAAGATCTTGGACCTAAAACTGCTCAAGAGATCAAAGATGAACTGTGTGATGTTGTGATCCCTGAAAAAGACTGGGCTAAATGGTGGCAGTTAACTAGAACTAAGTTAAAAAAAGACACATTCATTGAATCTCCTGAACACCAAAAAGATTCATTCTGTTTAAGAAAAACTGAAGTCTCACATGAAGAACGATTACAAAAGGCCCTTCAATCAAAACCAGAAACCCCCGAACTTATTGAACTGATCTATTCGTTCTTGAGAGATTTTCCACAGTCTATTAAAAATGAATCCTTTAAAGAGTCGCTAAAATCGATTGTAACAGAAGTCCTCGCAAATAGGGAAGTTTCAAATACAGTAGAGCTCCAGTTACTTTTCATCTTACAAGATTTAGGACACGAAAAAGCAACCCATCTTACCGATCTTATTGCGAAATATGCCCATCCAGAAAAAATGATCAATGAAATTTCTATTCTGGCACACAAAAAACGTTTCTTGATCGAGCTTAAAAAAGTTCGGACTGATTGGCCTACCCTTTTTGCAGAAGTTCTCCTCTCAATCGATCAAAATCCACTGAGAGACTATATTCTTGAAGAGCTCATGAAAAATAAAAAAGAGGATCTCGTAAAAGAGAAGATCCTTTTGCTGATTCATACACCGATGATCTCTCCAAATGCCTTCCTCTGGTATTTCCAAAAAATTCTATCCCCTGACATGGACTACCCCTTTTCAAATCAAGAGGGGCATAATTCATTTTTTGAATCATTTTTTGTCCTTCTCCACAAACTTGAAACATCTCACACTCACAAGGATCTTATCAAAAAAATGCACACATTCCTCACAATAGGACGGTTTGCAAATGTTCGCAGAATTTTCGAGCATTCCGATATTGAAACACTAAAGGAGATCCTCCTTCTATGCACAAAATGTATGACACTAACCGATCAAGATATTAAAATTCTCCAATCTCTTGCAGAAGTAGTCCATCCCTCTCTATCAGAACTCCGAAAAGAACCCATTGAAGAGGAACTTGTCGTCTGGACAACTAATGAAGGCTATCAAAAAATTAAAGAACGAATTGAACTCATTGCAACTGTAGAGACAATTGAAAATGCAAAAGAGATCGAAATTGCAAGATCACATGGCGATCTCAGAGAAAATAGTGAATATAAATTTGCCCTTGAAAAACGTTCCCGTTTACAAAGTGAAGTAAAATTCCTCTCTGATCAATTCAAACACATGCGAGTCCTTACTAAAGAAGACGTCCAGATAGACTCTGTTAACGTCGGAACAATAGTAGAATTAGAAAATTCTGCTGGCGGAAGGACAACTTACACCCTTTTAGGCCCCTGCGATACAGATCCTGAAAAGAACATCGTCTCATTCCAATCGAAGATTGCAAAAGACCTCATGGGACTAACAGTAGGTAACAAGTGTAAACTTCAAGACCAAGAGTGGAAAATAATCGGAATCAAAAGCTTCCTCTAAAAAACAGAGCCTGATATCGTATGAAAATGGAACTTGTTATTGCGACCACAAATTTTCATAAGATTTTAGAATTGAAGGCAATGATCCGCTCTCATTTTAAAGATATTGAGGTTCTTTCATTAAAAGATTTCCCTCAATATGAAGCTCCTGAAGAAATCGGAGATTCTTTCAGCCAGATTGCTGAAAATAAGGCTAAGCACGCGGCAAAAGTGCTTGGTCTTTATACGTTAGCTGATGATAGCGGCCTAGTTGTTCCAGCTCTTAATGGAGAACCAGGCATCTTTAGTAGGCGATATGCAGGTGATAAAGCTACCGATAAAGAGAATCGAGACAAATTGGTAGAAAATTTAAAAAAGTTAAAAGATGATGATAGGTTTGCATTTTTTGAATGCGCCCTCTCATTTGGATCTCCAGACCACGTTGTAAAAACGATAAGAGGTATATGTGAAGGCCATCTCCTTCTTGAAGGGAGAGGAAGGGGCGGTTTTGGTTACGACCCACTCTTTATTAAACATGACTATAATAAAACTTTCGCAGAGCTAGAAGAAGATATTAAAAACCGTATCTCCCACCGCAGAAAGGCTTTTGACAAGCTAATCCCCTACATCGAGAGTGAACTATTAAAGGTTATTTCTACGTAATAGACGCATACAACCTTCTTTTTAAAACTAGAAGACCTGCAAAATTTTCTATAAAAAGCAAAGCTGAGTTCATCCTTTTTCTAGATGAATGGATGGGTTCACTTGGACTTAAAGGGATTTTGATCTTTGATAGTAACCCAAGTCATGCCAGAGCCTACCCTACCAAAAGCACCCTCTCCCACTTAGAAGTAGCTCACGCCCCAATCAACGTCGAGGGAGATCTCTATATTCTAGAATACCTCTCCATTATTAAAAACCCCGCCCGTTACAGACTTATAACATCCGACAGAGCCCTCTCGCAAGCTGCTAAAAATCTAAAAGTAACCTCCATTAACTCAGAAGATTTCTACACCCTTCTATTCGATCTAAGCCTGTCAAAGGATGCTATTCGCAGCGAACTCAAACCCCTCTTTGAATCAAAGCGGGAGCTTGAGCGTCTGCAAAAAATCTTCGAATCTGACAAAAGCTAAAATAATTATGCTGATCTAAATAATAGAGCAACTTTATAAGCAACCTCGGCTTTCTTATCTAATTCACTAACAGCGCTTTTTGATTTATCAACTACTAAACTAAGAGTTTTATACTTAGCCCATGCGACAGCAGCTTCATCTGATCTTTTATTCGGTATAGCATCATAAGATGCCTTCGCGTCAGTAGCCAATGATCTAACAGTAACAAGCCTTTCTTTAGCAACTTCACATTCAGCTATAGCAGACATAGCTGTGTTATAGGCCGAGATACCTGCTGCCTTGCAATCAACAATAATATCATCAGTTGAGTAATCAGAAACTATACAACTATTAATAGGTGAGCTAATCATAATTATTCTCCATTTAATATCAGATATAATTATACCATAATTTTATCTTGAAATCAAAAAGTAATTCCAGGAAATTAACACATAAAACATTTATTACACTGGTTGTTAGCTGCTTATGAGTTTTTAAAGAAACCGAACAAATTTAGGCTCAAGGTGTTCGATCTCCTTTAGCCTAGCTGTTTGATTGGAGAGGACTATGCCATCATATTGGCGGCTCTCGATAACCTTATTATTAGGGAGGGCTATAAGAAGATGGCCGGGATAGACGATTAGGTCGAGTGGTTTTAGGGTGGTGACTTGGGGATAGGTGGTATAGATTTGAGAGGTGTTTCGGGCCGTACAGCCATTTGTAATGGCATAGAGGAGACCTGAGCAATCGACCCCTTTTAATTGATGGTAGAAGTAATCAAAGGATGAGAGAGGGGATTTTGGAGGATAATAGGTTAGAAGTTCTGGGATCCCTTCTGGGACGTTGCCACCCCAAATGTAGGGAAGCTTGGGAAAATTATATAGCCGTGCAATCATAGCATTTTTACTTGGCATTTCTTTTTTTCGCTCAAGCGGCTTTACATCAGATTCATTTACAAATCTTTTGTCTATGTAAAGCAGTTTTACTGAGGGGTATTCTTCTGTTAAAACTTCTAAAACATTTCCCTCTTTTTTTATGATAATGAGGGCACTGCCGGGAAGGAGTATTGTTTCGATTTCCCGGATCAGATGGACTTTATCGAAATTTAAAAAAATCTCCGAGATCTCTTTCCGATTGAATAGGGGCGCATTCTTAATAACAGTTGCAAACATTTCTTGAATTATTTATCCCTTACAAGTACATTCTGTCTCTTATGTTACATCTTAGGAGGCCCGAGTGAGATTTTGCAATGTTTTTTTAATTTCAATTCTTTTTATTGGCTGTCAATGTAAAGCACCTGGCTCTGGTAAAAAAGATAGTTCAAAGCAAAAAATTTCAATCAATATTGAGCTTGAACCTCAGACACTTGACCCAAGAAGGGCTAGAACCCTAGTCGATATCAACTTAGTTCAGACCTTTATGGATGGACTCATGCGTGTTGGAAAAAATGGGACAACAACGCTTGCCGTTGCTGAAAAATACAGCATCTCAGAAGACATGAAAACTTATGTATTTAACTTGCGCGACACAAAATGGTCTAACGGTGATCCTGTAAAAGCACAAGATTTTGTCTATGCATGGAAAAAAGCGATCTCTCAAGATTTCTTATCTGATTACGCATTTCTCCTCTATGTCTTGAAAAACGGAAAAGCAATCAAACAGGGTTTACTTCCTTCAAGTATGCTCGGAATTTCAGCAAAAGACGACTACACTTTAGTAGTAAACTTAGAATATCCAGCTCCCTATTTTCTAGAGCTTTTAACTCTCCCCATTTTTTTCCCTGTGAATCAAATAGTTGACCAAGAGACTCCTACCTGGTACAGGCAAGCAAACACTTTTATAGGCAATGGCCCGTTCAAGATGTTTGATTGGAGACATAACGATTCGATCATTGCAGTTAAGAGCGAAACATACTGGGATGAGAGCGCAGTCAATTTAAAGACAATTCAAATGGTAATGGTAAATGCTGAGACAGGTCTAAAAATGTTCCAAAGCAAAGAACTAGATTGGACAGGCTCGCCCTATTCATCTATACCAACAGATGCTATCCCCTCATTAAAAAATCAAAACCTGATTAAAACCGACCCCTTCCTTGGAACATACTGGATACGTACAAATACTTCAGCTGGGCCCCTTCGCAATGAAAACCTTCGTAAAGCACTTGCCTTAGCAATCAATCGAAATGAGATCGTTACCCATGTTACAAATAGCTATGAGCCTGCAACTGGGATCGTACCCACTTCAATGGGTCTTCAAAATATTCCTTATTTTACAGATGGTAATGAAGATGAAGCTAGAGATTTTCTTCAACAGGCTATTGAGAAGGATAACATAACTTTAGAAGACTTTCCTGAACTCACCCTTACGTATTCATCCGATACAAAAAACCACAGAATTGCCCAGGCTGTTCAAGACCAATGGAAAAAAGCTCTCGGAATAACAGTTAGACTAGAGGCTGTTGAAGGCAACACTTGTCTAGATCGTGTCTCAAAAGGAAACTACGAGCTTGCTGTAGGTTCTTGGATTGCAGACTTTAGAGATCCTATCAACTTTCTTGAGGTCTTTAAAAATAAATTAGCTTCAACGAATAATACAAGCTGGGAGAGCCTTAACTACCAAAAAGCGCTAGAAGAGACCTACCTTGCAAAAAATGATAAAGATCGTATGGATGGATTGAAAAAATCAGAGATGATCATTATGGATGAGATGCCAGTGATCCCCATCTTCCATTACACAATGCTCCATGTGACAAACAATCACTTAAAAGATGTTGTCCTTACAGAAGCTGGTCATATCGATTTTAAATGGGCCTATGTTGAAAAGTAGTCTGTTATTTTTGGGGTTGTTACAGGCCCCACTTTTTTCTGCAAGTCTCTCGCTTGTCAATGACAGCGCTTTTCCCCTTACAGCAGAAATTTTTAATGCTTCAAATGATCACGTCGCATCCATAAAGCTCGCTCCAAATCAGACTTATATGTGGAATGACAACCAATCCCCCTTTAAAAAGCAGTATGATTCAACAACTACCCCATTCACCATCAGTTTTGTCTGTGCAAATGCACGCCCCTATGATTATAACCCCCCTTCAAAGAAAGGGACTAAAGTAAAAAAACCTGCCTACCAAAGTGAATTTGGTTCGTGGGTAGGTGTTCCCACAGGAGCAACAGTCAATGCTCTTGGAGTCAATGGTGGGACCAAAAGCTGCGTTATCAAAAAGGGAGCCAAAAAAGGGGCTACTGCAGCCAAAAAACCGGGCCCTAAAAATGCCAAAAACGAGGGTTTTAACAACTGGAGCAATGATGGCGGCCAAACTTGGACAAATGACTCAGGCTCTGGCTGGGAAGACTCAGACTTTTCTGACGAAATCCCTTAATTTTTAAATTATATATTTACATTAATTTCCTAAAAAATAAGCTCTAGCTTATATCAAACCCAAGGAAATTCATGGAACCCCCATCACCAACAGGAAAATCACCTGATTTTGAGCCGTTTACACCCAAACCAGATAGCAAACCAAGTATCGACACAAGATCCGACTCTCATCCATCAATCACAAAAATTGCTCAAGATTCGATGTTAAAAAGTGGAGATGATGACAGTCCAGCAGGAGTTACCTCGCCTCTTCCCAGCCTATCTGTAACACCATCTCTCACTCCTAGAGCTCTCTCACCTCCTATGGCTTCTCCGGCTCCTTTAAGCCACGAATATACGATAGCCAACTTACGTGCAGATCTAGCTACTTGGGATGGAGGACCTCAGACTGAAAAAGCAAAGGAGAAGTTAATAAATAATTTTACCTCAAAGGCTAGTCACTTGATAATGAACGATTTAGGGCTTACATCAATGCCGACATGCCTAACAAATTTCACTCATATTAAAGAGCTTTATTGTTCCGGGAATGAATTCGAATCCTTAGGAGATCTTCCCCCTGGTCTAACCCAGTTAGACTGCCATAATAACCCAAACTTAACCTTTTTACCAGACCTTCCCAATGTTACTAATCTAGAATGCCGTAATAATCCAAAATTAACCTCATTACCAGCGCTTCCCAAGGTTACTAATTTAGAGTGTGGCGGTACTCGTATTAAAAGTATAGAATTCGCTGAAATGCCAAAGCTGGTGGAAATCACTATGCCCTCAGATATCTTAGCAATAAAGGATGTGGACAACCTGCGATATAATAGGACTAGCCCACGGAGGGAAGCGCGTATGAACATAATTCTAGATTACACAGTACTTCCGCCCCAGCCTTGATTGAGTTATTAAAAGAGATACCCGAGCGAGATGAGGAGGGGAACCATTACCCCCCCTTGCTCAGGATGAACTAAATTGGCTTTAAAATACTTAACCGCCTTTAATTCAACACTAAGACCTGAGCCTGCCCCTATTTCGGCTCCTACTGAAAAGTAGTTTTGAAAGAGGAAATTTGACTTAAGATCATTTAGATTGAATTCACTCTTAGATAGAATAGTTGGCCCAAAAAAGCTTGCTTCAATATAGGGATGGAGTAAAATAAGATGCATCAGCCAAAATCTAGAGGCAACCGAAAGAGAGGCTGAATAGAGCGTATCATCATTCTTATGATACCGGCCTATATTGCCCCCACCATAAAATGAGAACATCGAAAGAACATCAAATATCTTTCTCTCATAAAAGAGCATGTATCCTTTTTCAACATTATCCCCACTTCCCCCTTTTAGAAAGTTTGGAATTCGGGGGATTTCGAAATTCATCCGATCCTCTTCAAAGTAGCAAACACTCACCACTTGCTTCGCAGTCGAAGCACTTAATGGCACACTAAAAATCATAATGAAGGCAACTAATACGTCAATTATTTGATTTTCTTTGCGCCTTTGCGCCTTTGCGTGAATTTTTTTTGTATAAGATAGAAAATTTGCTCGAACAATCTTATCTAGATTCAGAAAAAAAGAATTCACGCAAAGGCGCAAAGGCGCAAAGGAATTAAGAAAGCATATATCACTTAAATTAGAAAATAAATTATTTAAAAGGCGCATACTTTTTGTACCCGTTTATCATGGGATTCTGTAGGCAGATCGCTTAAAGTAATCTGTTCATTGAAGCAGACCCCTATTGTATAAACATTTTCATATTTAGCTAGTAATTTATCGTAGTGGCCACCGCCACGCCCGAGTCTAAATCCTTTTTTATCAAAGGCAAGGCCTGGGACAAGGATGCAATCGTAGTCTATTTCAGTTCTTATTTCACCTTCGATCACTTTAGGGAGAAAAAGTTTTTTCTCTTTTATAAGAAATTCGTTGATTAGCGAAAGATCTATTTCACTTTTCAAGCTTGCAAAAGAGAGAACTTTTTGATAGGGCTCCACTTCTCTTTTTAAAGCAGTAAGCAGCAATTCTTTTGCATAAAATCTCCGCTCCAAAGATATGTGTTTTAATATCTCTTTGTACTTATCTCTAAGCACATCCTTTTCAATCAATAGGTAGCCCTTTTTGATATTCGGTCTTTCTAAGAAAATTGCCACGTGAATCAAAGATTGTAGCAGTTCCAGATCCGAGCATCACCCTCGAAGCTGGAATTTCTTCACCTTTTTTAAAGTACTTTCCACTTGCAAGTATGTCATTATCATACTCTTCAATCATCATTAGAGAGCCATCTTCATACCAAGCTAGGTACTTCCCCTGCTTTTTATTTACGACCATCTCTTTTTCACTTTCGACTTTACCATTTAGATACCAAGTTCGTACTATCCCATGAATTTCATCATCATGCCAGTTGATTAAAAGCATTGGCTCATTTGTCTTTTGATAATAATGAAGCTCTTCGCCTTGCTTTTGTCCATCAATAATGTGATAGATCGATTCAAGAGCACCACTCTTTCTATAAGTTTTTACGACTCCCTCGGGCTTTCCATTCACATATTCGTGCTCCATATGAAGAAATCCATCTTCGTATAAGGGTCTTATTCCATTTCCATCAAGGATCTCATGAGTCAAATTGGTTTCATAATTCCAATACTTTCCGAAGATTAAAAGTCCCTTTTTGTACTCCTCCTCTCTTTTAGAGATGTTATTATCCCCTGCAAAAAATGACTTCCCATCTCGCATTCCATCTGCATATTGAGTTCCACCAACATAATTACCCTCAAGATCATAGAACTTCTTCTCCCCCTCCATTATATCATTTTTGTAAGGAATTGTTTTTGCAAGTCTCCCATTTGGATGGTAATAAAGAGCCTCTTTTTCAAGTCTCCCTTTTTCATAAAAAAGCTCAGCTACTAGGTTTCCCGCAGGACTCCAAACTCTACTTTCACCATCGAAAATCCATGAAGTTTGCGCATCAGGGCTGAGATCCCCAATCCCTTCCATTACATAAGAGATAATTCTGAGCTTCCCATTTGCATACCACTCTTTATAAAAACCTTTTGCCCGCCCTCCGACTACTTCTAAATATTGGAAAACCTCTCCATTATCATGGTAGGTCGTCAACCTAGAGACAACTTTTCCTTCGGCGTCTCTTTTAAATACTCTAACCACTTTTTGATAGGGTTGAGCTTCCAAAAAATTTACTTTTTGATAGACCTCCAAGCGATCTTTTTGACTTATCGTCTCATTTACCCCATTGCGATCGATTAGCTGAACATGTGTCAAAGGAGGGCCTTTTTGCGCAGAACTAGAGGCGCAACCCTGTAATAAACAAACTGAAATTATTAATAGATTAATTTTTTTCATGTAAGCTCCTTTGAAGGATTTCCAAATCTAGATAATAAACTTCATTACCTTTTGATTTGAGAGATAATTTTTTTATTATTAATTGTGGTCTTTGTGAATTTGGCTTAGCCCCTTCGATCAAAGAAATTAACTGATTCACATCCCCAGCTGAGGCTTCTATTGGATGCTCTAATTTCCATTCCGTCTCAATATAGTAGTTTGATTCTCTTGTGGTTTCGGAAATAAAGTGGATCCGATTTTCCTCACCTGTTAAAAGCTTAAGCCTTTTTTGGATAGGCTCATAATCAGATTGCTTTTCAAGTCTAGAAAGAAATTCTATTTCCTCATTTAAAGGCTGAATTACCTCTATATTATTTTGCAAGAAAGTGACAGAGCTTGAACCAAACTCTCTAATAAAGCCCTCTTGTTGACTTTTGCTTAAGGCTAAGGATTTCACTTTTTTCTCTAAAACTAGCATCTTCTCATTTAAAGCACTCTCCTGGTTGAAAAGAAAAACAGAGTAGAGAATTACAAGTATTGGGGCAAACAAAGAGGCAGCAACAACCCCGCCAAGCATTTTTGGCCCAAGTAGAAAAGGAGTCTTTTCAAAGAGTTTCGTAACTCTCTCTTTAACTATTTCAACGCTCTTGTTTAAAAACAAAAACCATTTGGTTACCATTTTTTTCCTTCAGATATTCAATTTCTCCCTTCTTAAGAAGTGGAGATTTTTCTAGCAATTTTTTAGCTTCATCCATTGTAGGAGAATCAAAAAATATTACTAATTTCACAATATATCCCTCTTTTGACTTCTCAAGAGTAGGGTAAGACAAAAGCTCGTATTGAATCTCTTTTGGTCTTATTTCTTTTGTGATTTCTTTCAAACATTCACTCACTAAAAGAGGCTCTTTTAGAAAACCGCCCTCTTGCTTTTGCCCTCGAATTTTCTCTAGAAAAAGATCCATCTCTTTTTGAAATTGATTAGCTGAAAAAAAAGCTTTTTGAATCCCAGAATAAGACTTGGGCTTATCATAACCTAAAGTAGTAATGTAATTAAATCGTTCACGAATTAGAGCCTCTTTTTTAACAAAAAAGAGAGTCATCAATACAAAAGTTACTACGCTACAAATAATCGAAAGCCCGAGTAAAGCTCTGATTTTCCGTTTTATTTTTGCAATTTGCTTGCTTGGGGCAAACTCTCCAATTCGAAATTGAATCTTGTTTTTATCCGCTCGAGATGAGTCTAAAGCTAATCCTATTTCAATTGCATAAGACTTTAACTGCTGCCGATCAAATTCTAAATGGGGGGAGATATCAATAGATTTAGTGGAAACCTCAGACATATTATTTGTCATATCTTCTGAAATAGCACTATATCCTAAATGGACGAGGTCCAAATGACTGAGAGTCTCTTTCTTTTTAATATACTCAAATGATCTCGCTAGCCCCTTCCGAAGCTTTAAAAATACATCTTTAACTTGCCCTTCACATAGCTCTTTTTTAAAGTACTTAACAATTTCCTTCTTTAGGAAAGTAAAATCGATCTCAGCTACATCTGGATAGTCTTCTTTTGCTGCATCAATAAGCATTCTAAACCCAACTTCAATGACTAAGCTGTGTTTAGTCTCCTCCCCATCTACATATATTAAGTAAGATTTCTCCCAGCCAAAATACAAAAGGGTAACTGTTTGCCTCTCTTTTACAAAATAGCTTTTAAATCGAGAAAGAGCCTTAGAGACAGTTGATACTGTATCAGAATCAAAACCTAATGTTTTAATATCCTGTAAATGAGATTGTAATGTTTCATTAAAAAATGTATAAAGGGTTACGTTACTCTCTTTTTTACCTCTCTTAATCTGCGCAATTGTAATGACATGTTCTTCAGAAAAAGGCAAAAGTTTCTCCATTTGAAATGGCAAAGCTTTCATTACTGAGCTCTTACTTGTAAAAGGGAACGAGATGTTTTTTACAAACACCTCTTCAGGAGTCAAAGCAGAGATTGTTTCAATATCCTCCTGCTTATACTTAGTTTCTTTTAAAATCTTTCTTTTAAGCTGGTTAAGATCTAAAATATCTTTTTTATACTCTTGTAGAAAAATAATTCTAGATTTTTTTCCAGAACATTTTAAAAGAGCAACTTTAAAGTAGTCTCCATCTGGGTGAATTCCAAGAACATACATAAAAAATAGGGACCTTGTGATAAAACAAGTGGATTTTAATCGATGACGAAAAAGTTTGCTATGATTAAAATTAGTGCATGATGTACATAAAACACCTTATTCACTTATTGTTCGGCCTATACACCGCAATGCTATTCGTAAGAATCGCACTCTCTTGGTTCCCCTCTCTATATCGCTATCGAATTACCCATTTCATCCTCTTTTACACAGACCCCTATCTAAATATTTTTAGAAAACTAATCCCCCCTATCGGTGGAATGCTCGATCTAAGCCCCCTCCTTGGCTTCTTCTGCCTCCGCCTCCTCGAATCCTTCGTCATGCGCTTCCTCTAATTAAAAAAAAATTTTTAGAAAGAAAGTTTTGCTTTTAGGGTGAAGCCTTGGAAGCCGAGGTCTTTGCCGATTGGTTCAAATCGGGGTGAAGAGGACTGGCTGACACTGAACATTTGGTCTTGATTGAAGTAATAATTGAGGTCGTAGAGGAGCTCAAGAGCTAGAAATATCCTATCTGAAAAGAGGTAATTAGCAATGCCGAGACCAATATTGAAATCGATTATTGGCGAAAGATAATGAAGTTTTTCTTTCATATAAATCTCCGCTTCTGAGTAGACTGAATTTCCCTGCCGATATTGTAAAGCCCCTAAAAGGGCCCCTTTTAGGTAAAAAAAGTTGTAAAAGAGCCATTTTGTATCAAATCCTAATTCAGGCCCTATCCCCCACGAAGTGCTTTTATCATAAACCGTAAAGTCATCATCATAGCTGCTTGTTTGCTTTAACTTTAACCATGAAGTTTGAAGCCCCAAGGTGGTGGAAAATAAAACAGTCTTGGGGAAGTTAATCGGTTTATCTAAATAGAATCTGAGTTCATTAAAGAGGATATTATATTTCGAAATTGCACTTGAAACACTTTCACCAATCAGACCGACACCTTTTAAAGGGATCAATGCTCCGCTGGTTGAGACACTCTGACTATCTGAACCAGTCGACCTAAAATAGGTGTAGTTGGCTTCTAAAATCCAATCAGTAGAGAATAGCCTCTTCCCTAATCCCAAAGTAAATCCAAAGCTCCAAGGAAATGAGATCCCCTTTGCTTTACCATTTATGGGTGAAGTAATCCCCGAATTTTTGTTCGTATAGATATAATTTGTAGGTAGATTAAGTGCCTGCCACAGATTTACTGCAGCCTCAATTCGAAATGGATACTCTTCCTCTCTCTCCCAATATTGTGACGTTCCAGGGAATGATCGGGACTTAAATCCAACCTCTTGCGCAGGCATTATCTTCTCTTTTCTAAAATCAATAAAATATAGAAGAGATCCAATTAGACCCAAAAATAGAATGCAGGCCGCACTTAGCATAGCCACTTTATTATATCTCATTTCTCCTAAATAGCAAAAAGCGAGACAAATGTCTCGCTTTTTTAACAAACTGATTAGTTTTGTTTAACTTAGATTAGAAATCCCAACCTAACTCAATCATCATACCAATCATTCCAAATCCACCATTGTCTTCATAATTGAATGTTGGAGCATCAACCTGGTTAACTACGTTGATATGTTGAAATTGATTCCAGTAGTAAGCTGCATCAGCACCAAGTCTAATTCTGATATTTTGTGAACTATCAAACATACCTGAATTATATTGGAAACCAAACATTGCTCTAGCTGTTGGAGACATTACAATTTTATTCTGTTTAGCATATGTGTTGTACGTTGCTGAATCATTAAAATTAGCATAGTCCTTCGCATTAGCTGCACCACATAGGATTGCAACTGTTGAGTCCCAATACATTCCAAAACCTTCGCCAAATCTCCACTCTGAATTTACTCCAAAGTCAGGACCAACGCCCCAGAAACTTGTGTGTTGATTATGGTTTAGTATACCTACACCTGCATCACCACCTGTATATGCTTGCTCACCTTTGTAATAGATCCAAGCAGCTTTTAGACCAGCGTGTGGTTCAAAAGCTAGATAATGAGTGACTAAAGTGCCTCTATTTAAATCAATCTGTAAGTCATAGTAACTAACTTTAAGAGACTCAGCAACTTCTGTGAAAGAACCAGCATCTGTACCAGATAATATATTATCTGTCCAGATTCCCATTGGAACAACTGCTTCTGTACCAGTACCTGTCCAAGAATTTTTACCTTTTCTGCTTACCCAATCAAATCTTGAGTTTACAAACCAGTGGTCATGCTCAAAATAGAAACCTAGTTCAGCAGTAACACCGCTAGCTACGTTAAATTTCGGTCTAAGCACTTTTACTGATTGTGGTAAAACAGGGGCAAAGGCATCAGTTGTATAAGCAAAGTCTGTTCCTGTAAGAACGAATTGCTCTAAAATGTAACCAACATCCATATGGACCATATATCCATTTTGAAGCAATGGATAGCTATAACACAAGTCTGTCACTACACATGGTGGCACGCACGGTGGACAAGGTTTGCAACACTGATTTGAATTTTGATCCGCAAACGCTGCAGACATTAAAACAACAGAAGCTGCAGACATCTGCATCAAACTGTTAATGTATTTACTCATAGTACCTCTCATAGGTTGTTTAGAATGTATCTTATCTTCCTATAAAATAATTTTCAATATTATTAAAACACTTTTTTCATAAATGCCTAAATTTAATGGTAAAATAGATGAAAATTCTCTTAAATTTTGTTCAAATTTCCTCAATGAAAACACCTATTTTTATCGATTTATAAAAAAAAATCAGAAAAAAAATCAATTTTCCCCTTATTTTTGCAATTTACAAAAATAAAGAGCGCCAAAAAGTGTTGAATAAGGATCTAAAATAACGTGAACGGGGATTTTTTTTAGTAGACTTCCAAATCTTCCTTTATCTAGAAATCCAACCATAAAATCTCCCTCTTTTAGAACCTCTAAAATTTTTGGAGGTATTCCACCACCGATATAAATACCGCCGATTGCGTATCCTTTTAGTGCAAGATTTCCTGCTTCTGCCCCAAGAATTTCACAAAACCATTTAAGTGCACATTTGGCTTTAGTTGGATTTTTTATGCTAAGCGCTTCTTTTGTAATATCTTCAGGGTTCCTTTTCTCACCTTCTGCTATAAATGAGTAAAGACCAGAAAGTCCTTCACCTGATAAAATGCGTTCATACGATACATGAGAAAATTTTTCTCTTAAATATCGATAGAGTTCAATTTCCCTCTCATTTCTTGGTGCAAAGTCTGTATGCCCCCCTTCAGATGAAATAGGAATATGTTTTGTCCCATCATATATAATTAATGCTTCTCCAAGTCCTGTCCCTGGAGAAATTAATGCCTTGTTTTCGCAGAGAGATAATTCTCCCTGATTAATCGTATATAGTTTCTCATTAGGGATTTTGTTTATTCCGTATGCGCTAGCGGTTAAGTCGTTTAACAAAAATACATTCGGGATATTAAACTGTTTAGAAATTTTTGTGCTCTCAATTGTCCAAGGGAGATTTGTTGTGTGACAGACGCCATTTTTAATTGGACCGGCTATACCAAAACAGGCAATATCGATCCGTTCATTCCCAAGAAACTTACTAATAATCGCTTCCAAAGAATCATAATCTTTACTTGGAAATCTTTCCATTCTATCAAAAAGAATTCCATCAGAGACAAGAGCAAGCTCCGTCTTTGTTCCCCCAATATCGCCTACCAAAATTCTTCTCTGCATATTGTTTGACTTCATATTATATGCTATAATTTTTTGATACACCTTTGGAGGTTTTGATGTTATCTGCAGAAGAAATTGGAAAAAAGAAAGCTTTAGAGCTAGCGCTTGCACAAATACAAAAACAATTCGGAGAGGGGGCAATTATGTCACTTGGAAAGCACTCCCTTTCAAATACTATTCAAGTTATCCCCACCGGATCTATTTCCTTAGATATGGCTCTCGGAATTGGCGGCGTCCCTAGAGGAAGAATTGTAGAATTATACGGACCTGAATCTTCAGGTAAATCAACTCTTGCTATGCATGTAGTGGCAAACTGTCAAAAAAACGGTGGCATTGCAGCCTATATTGATGCAGAACACGCAGTTGATCCTGGTTACGCAGCAAAAATAGGGGTTAATCTAAATGATCTACTTATTTCACAACCAGATTCAGGTGAAGAGGCATTAAATATTGCAGAAATGCTTGCTAGATCAAATGCTGTTGATGTAATTGTTATCGACTCTGTCGCAGCTTTAGTGCCAAAAAGTGAACTTGAGGGAGAGATTGGCGATACCCATATTGGACTACAAGCAAGACTTATGTCTCAAGCTTTAAGAAAATTAACAGCTACCCTTTCGAAAAGCAATACATGCGCTATCTTCATTAACCAAATCCGGGAAAAAATTGGGGTTATGTTTGGAAATCCTGAAACAACAACTGGCGGTAGAGCTCTTAAATTTTATGCCTCTATTAGAATTGAGATACGTAGGACAGGTGGCTTAAAAACCCCCGACGGCGTTGAATTTGGAAACCGAGTGAAAGTTAAAGTTGTAAAAAATAAAATGGCCCCCCCTTTTAAATCTGCTGAATTTGATATTATCTTTAATGAGGGCATTTCTAAAACTGGAGACCTTATTGACTTTGGTGTCGATATGAATGTAATCGAAAGAAAAGGACCATGGCTCAACTATAAAGGCCATAAATTTCAAGGTAGAGAGAGTGCTAGGACGGAGTTAAAGCAAAATCCTATCCTTTTAGAGGAACTTGAAGGTGTGATTATGAAAGCTTATAGGGAAAAGTTTGACATCCAATCCACTGAAGTCAAACCCCTTGTGCAAGCTCCGTTAGCAAAGAGTGGAGTTTAAGTTGATTTATAGGGAGGTCTTTAAGAAGGCTGAAACACTTGCTTATTTCAAGGTGGAACCGCTCTCTTGCAAGATCTCTCCCTACAAAAAGGGCGAAATTCAGACTCTCCTTTGAGTCATCTTTTGAATCATCTTGTGAAACATCCTTAAGATCGTCTCTTACTTGAAAGGCAAAACCAAAATGCCTAGCTAATTTTTTTACTTGATCAAGTTTAGAAAACTCGCCCCCTCCAAAGACCCAACCTAAAACAAAAGAACCCTCAAAGAGAGTACCTGTTTTTAAATAAATAACCCTTTCTAAAAGCTCTTCAGTAAGTTTCTCTTCTGTTGCTCCAAAAAGATCGTAGTACTGCCCTAAAACAGCCCCTTTTATCCCAGCAGAGTGACTAGCCTGTTCAAGTGCGATTGTAACAGCCTCAAAAGCTTTTTCAGAAAACCCTGTGCCTGCACCTGCCATTTTCCTACCATTCTCCTCTATTTTTTTGAATGCCTCTGATATCAAAGCATAACTTGCTAGAAGAGCAACGGTCTCTCCATAAACCTCATGAACAGCCTTTTTTCCCCTCCTTAAAACATCATTATCCATACAAGGGAGATCATCTGCTATTAATGAGGCTGTATGAAAAAACTCAACAGCAAGCGCTGCATCCATTACCGGAAGATTAAAACCTAAAGCCTCGCCAATATAATGGACGATCAGCGGCCGAATCCTTTTTCCGCCACTTAAAAGGGCATATGAAATAGCTTGTGAAAGTTTATTTGTCTCAGGAAAGGTCTCACGTATTGACTTCTCTATTTCTAATTTCACTGAATCACCCCTTTTACTGAAATACAAGGCGCAACGACAGCTCCAGGAAGGAGAATTGTCCCGGGATTTAATACAGCATTGCAACCGACTAAAGAACCGTGACCAATTAATGCCCCAAATTTTTTACGACCTGTATAAATTCGCTTTCCATTGGAGAGTATTGTTATTTCCTTCCCATCCAGCCTTAGATTCGCGCATTTACTTCCGGCGCCTAAGTTTACACCTTCTCCGATTACAGAGTCTCCTACGTAGTTAAAATGGGGTAATTTTGCACCATCTAAAATAAGACTCCTGTTTATTTCTGTTGCATGTCCTATAACACACTCGTTACTGATAACACTTCCTTTCCGTATATAGGCACCATGTCTTATCTCACACCCATCACCAATATAGCATGGTCCTTCTAAATAAGAACCCTCTTCAATAATACAACCTCTTCCAATTGATATTTTACTTTCATTTTGCAAGAATACCCCTTTTTTTAAAGGGCTTTTCCTTTCAAAAGAGGTTGTTTTTAATATTTCAACGATTGCATCTAGTAACAACCAACCCTCTTGATCGTGATGGAAAAAAGGGGCTAAACTAGAGTTAGAGAGCTTAAATAAATTTATAGCAAGAAACATATCAACAATATCCACAGCTTAAAAATATAGAGTATAATAGAATTTATAATTTTCTTCTTCTTCATACGTTGTGGATTTGTTCATAACACATTTTTTCTCGAGAGAACAGCTTTGTTTACAACTTGTCGAAACCTTGTTCAAAACACCCCTACTTATCAACATTCTCAAGTTGTGAACATCGGAACAAACAATCTATGAACAATTTAATTAAATATTTTTATCACGGAAATCACAGAGGACACAGAGGCGCTGCGCGCCAAGAAAGCTTTATTTTTTCTCTGCGGCCTCTATGGTGAATTTTTTTTTGTAGAAGATAGAATTCAGGATGAGAGGATTCGAACCTCCGACCTCAAGCCCCCCAGGCTTGCACGCTAACCGGGCTGCGCTACACCCTGAAATAAATGTGAAGAAATGTTATGATGAGTAAACGAAAAAGTCAAGGGGCGGTTTTAGTGAAGTTTGTGATCGAAGAAAGTTGGAGAGAAGTTTTGGCAGATGAATTCGAAAAACCGTATATGAAAAAACTTTCCCAGTTCCTTGAAGATGAGAAAGGAGAGGTTTATCCGCCAAAAGATGTGATTTTTGAGGCTTTTCAAGCTACTCCATTTAAAGATGTTAATCTTGTCATATTGGGGCAAGACCCATATCATGGACCAGGGCAAGCTCACGGCCTCTGTTTTAGTGTTAATAAAGGTATTAAGGTTCCTCCCTCTTTAAAAAATATCTATAAAGAGTTACAAGGAGATTTGGGGATTGCACCTGTTCATCATGGGTGCTTGGAGAGTATTGCGAAACAAGGAGTTTTATTATTGAATGCAACATTAACAGTTAGGAAAGGTGAGCCGCTCTCTCATGCTGAAAAAGGGTGGGAGCGTTTTACAGATGCTGTAATTGAAAAGGTATGGCAGAGAGAGGACCCAATCGTTTTTATATTGTGGGGGAGATTTGCACAGGATAAATGTAAATCTGTTTTACATAACTCAAATAGATGTCATCATGTGTTAACAGCGGCGCATCCATCCCCTTTTTCAGCAAAGAAGTTTTTAGGGTGTAAGCATTTTTCTAAAGCAAATGCATTTCTTGTAAGTGTAGGTAAAAAACCGATAAATTGGGAGCCCTCTTAAGTGAGCAAAAGAAAAATTAAAAAATTTCCATTCTTTGTGATTTTACTGACATTTGCCCTCTCTTCATTGAGCGCTACAATAGTCTTCCCCATTATAGCCCCTCTTTTTTTGAGTGGATCAACAGTGATTATAAGACCCGAAATTCCTGAAAGTATTCGGGCAATCCTTTTTGGGATGTTTCTTATGTCTTATCCCTTAGCTCAGTTTTTGTTTGCCCCTCTAATTGGTGATTATTCAGATCGTGCGGGGAGAAAAAAAGCATTTTCTATTACCCTTGTTTTAGAAATTATCGGATATGTTTTATCTGGAGCCGGAATTCAGTATCACCATTTAAGTCTCCTTTTTCTAGGAAGATTTATTACAGGATTAGGGGCTGCAAATTTTTCTGTATGCCTTGCAACACTTGCCGATATTAGCTATGATGAAAAAAGCAGAGCCCGCTATTTTAGTTATGGATCAGCTATTGCCGGAGTGATGTTTGTCTTTGGCCCCTTCATTGGAGGGCGTCTTTCAGACCCAACTATTTATCCCCTATTTAATTTTGCCTTTCCATTATGGGTGGGTGCTGGTTTAACTCTACTCAATATAATTTTGATCTATTTCTTCTTTAAAGAGACGTTATGTAAAAAGGAAGGTCTTACAGTAGATCCAATAAAGGCTCTCCATAATGTAGAAAGTGCTTTTAAATTTGATACAATACGAATTCTCTATGGAATCTTTTTTTTCTTTCTCTTTGCATGGAATATGCTATACCAATTTTTACCTGCGCTACTTGTAGAAGAGTTTAATGCAAGAAGTTCATTAATAGGGGATTTATCGGCACTAATGGGGATTGTTTGGTTTGTGGGGACTCTAACAATTTCAATATTCTTAAAGCGTATAAATCAACAGAAAAATATTTTAATTCTTTCTCTTATATTATTTGCTTTAACAGCCATATTTATCCCATATCCAGATAAACTTTTCTTTTTTGTGGCCATCACTGGGGTCTCTGTTTTTCTGGCAGGGGGGATTTGGCCAATTCTTGTAGGCGCTATATCTAGGACAACAGACCCTGGATCGCAAGGGAAGGCTTTAGGGATAAGCCAATCAATACAATCGCTATCAATGGTTTTAGCTCCCTTTTTCGGAGGCTTTTTTCTTCAAGCACATAGTAAAATTCCTTTTATGTTTTCATCATTTGCCGCCCTAATTGCCGCAGGTCTCCTTCTTAAATTAAAGTCATCCTTTTTTAAACTGTAAAGCTGTTTTACATCCAAATTAGAGAATGGCTAACCTGTTGTAAAGCTCGCAGTTTCTAAGGAATCATCGAGAAGTCTGTAGTAGTAGTCTTTTTTGCTCAATGATGGGTAGGGACCATCTGCTGGATTTAAATCGAGTGGAATGTCTAGTCGGGAAAAGCAGGTGTGTGCGTTGTAGGATGGACTAGCAGTAAATATTAGTAGTATTTTGGATTGAGGGGTTAGAAATTTTTGTCCGGTAACAAAGAATAGAAATTTGGATAGCCATATGGGGTCGTCTCTTTTTTCAATGATTCTTTCTCTTATCCATCCAATTTTTTCAGCTTGAGCGGCTGTGGGTGGATTGGGTATGCTATCACTAAGTTTAATTGCGGCTAGTAGGCCTTCTGCAGTAACAGGGGTGCCTTGAATTACTTCTGATTCTTTTCCCGGTGCTATGGCGGCAAGGCGAGCTTTTGCTGCGGGGGTCATCCCTGCTAAGGTGTTTAGAATTGCTTGAGCTTGAGATATAAATGAATCTAAAATGTTTTCTTTAATTAGACTCTTAAGTTCTTCTAAACTGGGAGGGGATTCTTGGGGAAGGCCCATAAACTCAAGGTAGTCGAGGACAAGAGTGGTGTCATCAGTTGGGGTTAGATACCAATCCATTACTTGATGAAGTTGCAATTCACGAGGAGTGAAGCCTCCCTCAGCAGCGGGCGGATTCAATTTGACTAGCTCTGCTGCAAGAACATCTTCGCTTAAGCTTCTGGTAAGAGCTTCATGTAGTAAAAAATAAAAATTAGGATTTAAAATAACCCCAGTAGAAAGGTTGAAGGAGCTTAAGATGACGAGAGAAAGGAACTTTCCAAAGTTTTGATAAAGGGCTTCTTCACCTTCTCTAAGAGTAGGCATGTTTTCGAGAGTGATTGAGAGGGGAGCCGCTGCGCTTTCAGAATCAGTAAAAAGAGCTGCGGAGAGGTCTGTTACAAATTGCCTTGATAGGCCCCCTGCATCGATTCCAGGGGATATATTAAAGGTGTCAGTAAAATATCTAACATTAAGTTCTCCCCCTGCCGCTTGAGAAGAGATTATTTCAGCAACTAATTTTAAGACCTGTTGAGGAAACTTGCGAATAGCTAAATCGTGGACCTTAATTGTGTACCCATCTCTTACGATTCCATGCTCTTTTAAAACGCCATCTGCAAATTGATCCAAAACTTTACCCCAATTATTGTCTGGTTTTACAAGATCCTCAAGGCTAATAGGGCCTTCAGCCCCTTCAATTCGGTCTAAAGCATGACTCTCATTAAATACAAATGTAATCCCATCTCCACTTTCTATGGGCTTTAAAAAGATTTTTGATTCGAGATCGCCCTCGATGCACCACATTTTATAGGTAATTTCTGGTGATCCAACTGAGACTTGGGCTGAGTGATCTTCATCACTGTGATGTTTTCTAACTTCATTCATTAAAATACGGCACCAGTAAGGTGAAGTTTCACTACATGGTATTCGAAATGGGGCTAGCAGAGCAGCTGCGATGGTGTTATATCTATTATTTAAATCGTTAAAAATGGTAAGCCTAGAGCTTTCCGGCCGAGCAGTAAGTTGATTATCTGAACAATCTAGGTATGTAAGTGCAGTCATGCCATCTGGTAAGGAGAGAAGTCTGTTTTCTGAACAATGAAGTTCTGTAAGAGCTGTCATGCCAACAGGTAAGGAGGTAAGCTGATTACTTGAACAATTAAGTTCTGTAAGAGCTGTCATGCCAACAGGTAAGGAGGTAAGCTGATTATCTCTACAATCAAGTGTTGTAAGTGCAGTCATGCCAATAGGTAAGGAGATAAGTTGATTATCTCTACAATTAAGTTCTGTAAGAGCTGTCATGCCAACAGGTAAGGAGGTAAGTTGATTATCTCTACAATCAAGTGTTGTAAGTGCAGTCATGCCAATAGGTAAGGAGATAAGTTGATTATCTGAACAATTAAGTTCTGTAAGAGCTGTCATGCCATCTGGTAAGGAGGCAAGTTCATTGTGAGCACAATCTAAGGTTTTTAGGTGGCGAAAATTTGAAAGACATGGCGGGAGTGAGGTGAGTCTCATAAAGTTTAAGTCTAAAATAATAGATCTAGTTAAATAGCAATCGACTATTCTTCTTTTTGCTTCTTCTGTCTTAAGGCCGGCATCCCAATCCTCAAGACCAAGTTCAGCCTCTATTTCAGCTATTGATCTTCCCCTGGCCATATTTAGAATGTTTTGAAGTCTTTCTATTTTGCTTCTAGCCGCGTCATCCACAGGAAGAGTGTCATAAATTTGAACAAGTATTTCAGAGAAAGCAGCTAGATTTGTATGACCAATATTGTCGATAATAGCCTCTGTAACAATTTCGTAGCCCCCTTCCGGAGTTGAAACGAATGCGTCCCCATTCCAGCTTGTTATCATAGGTAAAAGAAATTCCTCTGCTGATTCTAAGTCGTTATATAAATTGCATATATCGGTTAGGTTGACAAGATTAGAAACTAGCGGCCGGGCTAAAAGTTGAGTATAGGAACAATTAAGATCTGTAAGTTCATTCATGCCAACAGGTAAGGACCTAAGACCATTCTTTGAACAATCTAGGTTTGTAAGTGCAGTCATACCATCTGGTAAGGAGCTAAGCTGATTACTTGAACAATCAAGATCTCTAAGTGCAGTCATGTTATCAGGTAGCGAGTTAAGGTCATTTTCTGAACACTTAAGTGTTGTAAGTGCAGTCATATCATCTGGTAAGGAGCTAAGCTGATTATTTGAACAATCAAGGCTTGTAAGTACAGTCATTCCCCCTGGTAAGGAGGTAAATCGATTATTTGAACAATTAAGCACAGTAAGTTCATCCATCCCATCTGGTAACGAGGCGAGGTGATTATCTGAACAATAAAGTCTTTCAAGTGCGATCATGCCACCTGGTAAGGAGGTAAGTTCATTTTGATCACAATGTAAGGTTTTTAGGTGATGAAAATTTGAAAGACATATTGGGAGTGAGGTGAGTCCCATAGAATTTAAGTTTAAATTATTAGATCTAGTTAAATAACAATCGACTATTCTCCTTATTGCTTCTACTGTCTGAGGGCCGGCATCCCAATCATCAAGACCAAGTTCAGTCTCTATTTCAGCTATTGATCTTCCCCTGGTCACATTTAGAATGTTTTGAAGTCTTTCTATTTTGCTTCTAGCCGCGTCATCCACAGGAAGAGTGTCATAAATTTGAACAAGTATTTCAGAGAAAGCAGCTAGATTTGTATGACCAATATTGGCGATAATAGCCTCTGTAACAATTTCGTAGCCCCCTTCCGGTGTTGAAACGAATGCGTCCCCATTCCAGCTTGTTATAAAGGTTAAAAGAGATTCAATTGCTAGTGGTGAAGTGTTATATGTATTGTAAGCATCGGTTAAGATCTTAAGATGAGGAAGTTCCGGCTGGGCAGTAAGTCTATTATAGGAGCAATAAAGAGATCTAAGTGCATACATACCATCTGGTAAGGAGGTAAGTAGATTATCTGAACAATTAAGCATTGTAAGCGAAGCCATGCCGCCAGGCAAGGAGGTAAGTCTATTTTGTTTACAATCAAGCATTCGAAGTGCAGTCATGCCATCTGGTAAGGAGGTGAGTCTATTTTGTTTACAATTAAGATCTCTAAGCGTAGTCATACCATCTGGTAAGGAGGTAAGTAGATTATCTGAACAATCAAGATCTCTAAGTGTAGTCATACCATTTGGTAAGGAGGTAAGTAGATTATGGCTACATCGCAAGCTTTTTAGGTGGGAAAAAGTTGAAAGGCACGTTGGGAGTGAGGTGAGTCCCATAGAATTTAAGTTTAAATTATTAGATCTAGTTAAATAACAATCGACTATTCTCCTTTTTGCTTCTTCTGTCTGAGGGCCGGCATCCCAATCAGCAAGACCAAGGTCTGCTTCTATTTCACCTCTTGATCTTGCTCCGGCAACAGCTAGAATGTTTTGAAATCTTTCTATTTTGCTTTTATCCGGGTCAAGCGGACGAAGGGTGGCGGAAATTTGAAGAAGCCCTTCATTTAGAGTAGCTGGACTTAGAGCTCCGATTTGGGCAAGAGCAACCCTTGTAATAATCTCGGGGAGGCCTTCAGAAAACCGAACGAATGTGTTTCCATCCCAACATGTTATTAAGTTTAAAAGAGATGCGTTTGCTGGTTCCATAAATACCGTTTTAATTTTGATTGTCAGTTATTAATCTATAAATACAACTATTTTATTAAATTAAAAATTAAATTGAAGTATTCTTCTAGTAATTAGAGCTTTAAAGTGTAAAGCTGTTTTACATATCACCTCGGTTATGCTATAATACTTTTATGGTTCGGGATTTTACATCAATTATAGCATCTATTTCAACGCGGGGAGAGGGACGTCTATTCCTCTTTGGAAAAGAAATTTTTGTTTTTACAAATGAGGCAAATGACATGTGGCAAATTGCTACAAAAGTCTCTCCAATGAGCGATTCCAAGAATGAATCAAAAAATAATTCAGACTTAAGGGAATTTTTATCTTACAGCTTTACAACAGTAGGCTCTCTTGCAATAAAAGATTATGCAGGCAGGGGTGTCTATTTTCTCTATGATGTACCAGCAGCTAATCGATATGTCTTATTTCAAAAAGTAATTAAAGCTTATTTGGAAGAAGCGGATTGTTGGACAAAGATCTTCTCTTAGAACCTGTCTTAAATACCATCAAATTTAAATTTTTCTCACCATTCTTCTCTTTCTCCTGTGTAAAAAAAGGGGCATAAGTTTTGCAGGATTTTTTTTGCACAAGGAGAAAGAGGAGAATATTTATGCAATTTATAATAATTAGCTCTATGTGCTAAATTTTTGAGGTATTTCAAATGATAGGAGCTGCATGTTTACGGGATCTATAGTTGCTTTGGTTACCCCTTTTGAAGAGGGGGGGCATGATATTGACTTTAAAGCGGTCAAAAAATTAGTTGAAATGCACCTTTTAGAAGGGAGTGATGCGCTTGTTATAGGCGGCACGACTGGAGAGGGGCCTACTTTAGAAAAAGAGGAATTTTGTCAGCTTCTTGATTTTGTAGTTAAGCAGGTGAGTGGGCGCATTCCTGTGATTGCTGGGACTGGGACTAATTCTACTAAAAAAAGTGTCGAAATGACACGTCTTGCTAAAGAGATGGGGGCAGCAGGCGCTCTCCTCATTATGCCTTATTATAATAAGCCGACAGATCAGGGGGTTCTCGCCCATTTTCGTGAAATTAGTAAGGTGGGTATTCCTTTTATTCCTTATCACCATCCTGGAAGATGTGGCATTGAGCTTGATGTAGAGACTTTGATAGAGCTTTCTAAATACGATTTTGTCTGTGGCATTAAAGAGTGTTCAAAAAATAATGGATCGCTACGAGAGCTTCTGGAAAAGGCGCCGGACACGATTATCTTGTCTGGTGATGACGATAGAGCAATCGATATGATTCGAATGGGTGCAAAGGGATCGATATCAGTAATTGCAAATCTTTTCCCTGGCTATTGGAAAAAAATTATTGATGCAACACTAGCACGCAATTTTGATGAAGCATCAGCGCTCTATGCCCTAATCAAGCCGCTTTTATGGGCAATCTCGCTAGAAGTTAATCCACAAGGGATTAAATGCGCCCTCGCAAAAGAATCTAAATGCAAAGATATTCTCAGGCTCCCTCTTCTTTCTGTTACAGATGACACGCGAGAAGAGATCCACGCCGCCCTAACCAACTTTTTAACAGCATCACTAAATAAATAAAAAATATTCACCAGGTCCGATCGGTAACATAGGTTACATTTGATTCACCAACATAGGTAACACTTTTATGTTAAAAAATGTTTACTATACCAGTAAGTTTATATCCGGTTTCTGATCGTTAGAGGGAAGTTTTAGGCTATAACTTATTTTCTGTC
>CANJWO010000019.1 GCA_947478685.1 Chlamydiota bacterium
AATCCGCTCCCAGAAGCTAGAATAGTCCATCGGATGTTCTAATATCACAGTAGGTGAACGGTATTATCTTGAGCCCACTGCCTTAATTGGGCACGGTGGGTTCTAATGGGGGGAGAGTTGAGTGATCGGCTCTTCTACCCTCTCAATTTCAAACGCTCTTTGTCTTACTCTCGCAATCTCATTTTGCGTTTCAAGCAAGTTATTATATTTGGTCTTAAATCTGGAAACTAAACTACTTATTGTACTGGCATCGCGATTCATAGACAAAGCTATGCTCTCAATTGGAATTTTCCCTTCTTTTATTGCTAACATAGAAACAATCGCACGAGCAAAAGATCCCTTCGATGATTTACCTGGTAAAATGACAAGCTCTTTATGAATATCAAGTATTTCACAAACGGCCTGTATTATCACCTCTAGAGGGAGAGACCTATCTACTTTAATTGCATTTCTACTTCTAACAACCTCAAGAAAATCATCGTCTCCAAGCACTTGACCATCTTTAAAATCATTTCGAAGCTCTTCAAGTTCCGCTGATGGTTCTTCTTCTAAACCATATGCCGCATAATGAAGAATTGCATCTTCTTTGGTTTTTCCAAATTTAAAAAGGCCATATTCAGTCGTTATCCAAGACATTGCATTCCTATAAAGGTATACATTATGACTGGACCAAGGATAGTTTTCAGGTCGATCCGTAATATTTGCCCGAACAGGATTCATATGCATGTAGCGCAATAATCTTGTAAAATAGACCTCCTCTTTTATGAGGATTGATCTAAATCTTCCCTGAAATAATCGACCCTGTCTCCTATATCTTTGATTCACTTTTTGACTAAACCGAAATGCTAAATTTTGCATAATTTTTGATAAAGGCACTTCTCCAACCTGAATCAATAAATGAACATGATTTGACATAAAACAAAAAGCATGAATTCTATGTCCATATCTTTCAATACCCTCTTGTAGCAGAAAACACATGTTATAACGATCAACTTGAGAGAAGAAAATGTCCTGCCCATGTATGGGGTCAGGCATGCAGTTATGTAGTTTCAATCTAAATTGCACGATATCTGTCAAAATGAATTGCTAATCACCGTAATTCTGACATTTTTTTGGACATTGGAGGTGCGTGAGGTCTGTGTGATTTTGTAAGTGACTGGGGGTGAAATAGCGGCTATCGGATTTGAACCAATGACCCACGGATTATGATTCCCCTCTCAAGGAACACTCTGAACACATCCGAATATGCCAGAGCTGAGTTTTCTAGGCAAGAGAGAGCTTGAAAGATTCCAACTTATTCAGGAACATTCTATAGAATTCAGTTCAATTGCGGAAAAAATGCGGAAAATTTCACTTATCTGCTATTGTAATAAACGCAATACAAACTCGATAGTGACTTCAATAATCAAAGCAATAATCGGCAACATCCAAGCAAAATGAGCTCTTTCTAGTCGATCTCTACAATAATTTACCCACATAAGGTAAATACTTATGGGTAAGGAGAGTAACAGGCAAAAAAACAAAATAATGTAGATAATGCCAATTAAAACTGTATGATCCTCATACGCGATAAGCGAAACGCACGAAGTCCACATGAGCAAAGGAATAAATAAAATTACATAGATCAACGTCCAGAAAATGAAGATATTCCGCGAAATCTTCCTTTCATCCACTAAGTTTGACTGCCCCATACAATCCTTACTTATTTTCATATTTATTCACAATCTTCTCTAAAACAGGCAAATAACACTCAAAATCATGCTCAAAAATGACACTCGTTCTAGCATCTAGAATAGTCACGTTACTAATTTTTTCAAATTCCTTTTGGTAGTATGCCACTCTTTCAAAAATAAGGGCATCAATAACTTTTTCATTAAATGAGTCCGTTTGTAAAAAGACATCATTTTTCGCCAACCCATAAATAATAGCCTCTTCATTTAATCCTTTTTTCATTCCTTCATATTTATGTAGTGCCAAAATTTGAAGATGAGGCGAACCCAATCTATAAATTAAATCAGCTGTACTTGCATAGTTATGTGAATCAGTATGAGCTGTTCCAGGCAAGATAAGAGATCCACCACCTAATGTAAAAATTCTGATTTTATTGCGTTCAGTCCGGGCAAGCCGAACTAACGCATGTTCTGCAATAATCGCCCCTTGACTATGTGCGAAAACGACTATCGGGATTTCATATCCATCTCTTTTGGACTCTTCTATCAAATATCGAAAATATTTCTCAGCCAGAAGAACAACCGGAGTATCTATATTGAGTTTCAATACACCGCAATGGAAAAAATCAGGGACGTAAATAGTGGTATCATTTGGGAAAGAAAAAACAATCTCGTTTCCTGTTGCCTTTACAATTAAGCTTGTTGAGGCAACTCCCTTCTCCCTATTATTACTGATTCCATTAATAAATCCCCAAACACAGCGACTAGATTTCTTATCACCAACAGCCCTAACAATCGTTTCTATCGGCTTTTCCAAAGGCAAGAAATTAGGGATGCGCGATGGCAAATTACTTATCTTCATTTGCCAAAATGTGTGATGATGTCTAGATCTCACATGAGTCTTTCCACCTTTCTCGTGTACAATTATAGCATCCAAGCGATAGCTTCCAATCAAATCTACAACCTCTTTTTGTGAAAGAATGATGTTTCCCTCAATCAAATATGAAATCGTGCTCTCTCGAATATTCTCTATTTTTCCAATAATTTTAGGCAAAAGAACACTCTCCTCATTACCAATTTGGCGGTAATCGCATGCTTTACAGATGGCCTTAACTAAGAATTCCATTTCTTCTTTGGAAAGAGATTTTAGTTTCCTAGTTCCAGAAAAGTCACCGAATTCCATCAATTTTTCAAGAAATTTTTTTGAATCGTTTGGTTTGTAACATTTTGCGATAGCTTTTATATTCCAGCGATAATGCGATTTCAAAGAAAGCCAATCATGGAGCGCAGCAAACCCGTCCTCCGGTGTTGAAAAAATAGAATAAGGACCATAAGACCCAATCGCCCCATTTTTCTTAGAAACTCGACTATGCGACGAACCAGACCTGGATTATTGATTCTCCACGCAAGAGTTCCACCGCTAACTATATATTTATTGGAATACCCATCTAAATAAATAACACAATCCAAAGCTTCCGGATACGCTAAAACAAACACAATTACCTCAAGAAAAAATTTAAGTATATAAAAATAAATTAGTTATAAATCACTTGACTAGACTAACTCAATATAGGGATTCCTTCCAATGCAAAAAACGAGCATCGAACTCTTAAAAATTTGCTGAAAAATAGCTTTTGATATAGAATGTGGAAATAAATGGGTTGGGGCTTCCTGGCCGGCGTTATAACCTTTGGGTCTGCTCAAAGGTTTTTCGCTTTCTAAGGATACACAATAAAGTCCCGTTCAGAATTGCCCCTTTCATTACTCTTCTGAAACTTTTTCTCAAGAATTTTTAGCGCTCGATTAGATTGGTTTGGATATATAACCGAAAGACCGATCGGTCTAGCAACTAAGTCTGCAAATTGCAATCCCTCAGAATTAGCTTTTTTATCAGCAATGACAATATCAAAAGGAAGCACCTTTTGCTTTGTATTATTTCCATTGCAAATACGACTAAATTCTAATTCTAAAGCTTTATCTTCAACAAGTCCTCTAGCCTCGCAAATTACATGGGTCCTATAATCAACTTGACCTCGTTCATTCAAAAAAAGATATAACTGTTCAAGACAAAGCAACATAGCTTGATGATATACATGCACATCATTAGCACATTGGCTTTTAAGCTTATATTTATCTATAACACAAGGAATAAGAGCAAAATCCGCCTCAGTAATCACAACATTAAGACCTTCCAAAAACTCCTCTCGCATCTCTTTACTAAATGCTTTAAAAGCCCCATTTCCTTTACGAATGTCATGCTCATGCAAAATCACCATATCATGCCCAAATGTAAAAAACTTCAACTTGCGAAGAGCGGGAGCAATAATATCTGCATAATGTTCTTTATGAAACACGCAAAATGTAAGCACAAAAACAGGATAATTTTTATCGATTGATTTTAAACTGTGATCCCCGCTCTCATCAACATAAACGATATAATCACTATATTTCGAAGCAGACATCTTTATAGAAGATCCAATAGAATTTTTTTAACTAAATAATCCTACTATGTCCATATAAATTTTTTCTACTATTAATCAACTTAGTATGCGGATAACTAAATTGGAAAAAAAGGCTCAAGCAAATCTGATTGAGTAACAGGTATGGTTAAACCAGCATTAGCAATGAACTGCTGAACTTCATTCATAGATTCCTGAGTTGCATAAGGAGAAATAATAATTTTCTCAATCATTTTAATAGGATCAATGGACACTAAAACATTCGGAGGAATATCTTTTGGATCAATATTTAACAATTTAGGATCCCAATAAATAAGTCTAAATTCTTTTTCGTGCTCATATGCCCAACGTTTCCAAATTAAATAAAGAAATGCATTACCTTCTGACGTTAATTCATTTTGACGATAATAATGTACCGAAGAACCATAAATCTCGAAGGAATCTATAATAGAATCACACAAGTTTTTGAACGATGTAACAATTGCAAGAGAAGGCTCATCACCACCATAAATCTTCCATTGAGAATCCGATTCACCCTCATTAATATGCCAACAATTTACAAAAGAACTCTGGCGCATTTTTTTCGCACTATTTATTTTCATTTGAATTATTTGATGGGACTGATCTCCAAATGTTTCTTTATAAGTGGATACCTTGGTTTCGCCATTTTTCATAACTGTAATGTTACAACCAATATCACAATTCAATTTTGAAGGAAATCCATCATAAGGATCTTCAAATTTAAGCGGAGAAGAAAAAAAGAGACTGTTACGTTGAATAAGATCTTTAAATTTCCAAAATTTTAAATATCTCCAGAGTACTGTATTAGGAGATAGTCCTCTAAGCTCTTCATGTTTTTTATATGGCATAAGACCTCGATTCCTTTGTATTCACTTTTTATCAGAATAGTTCCATAAGATTCAGATCAATTGCGGAAAAATTGTGGAAATTGATGCAAAACACCATTTTAGAAACTCGTAACTAATTGAATATGAATAGCGGCTATCGGATTTGAACCAATGACCCACGGATTATGATGGAGCGGGCATTCCCTACTATCCATCACCATCTAACCTTATTGGGCTCAATGGTAAAGGATTCCTGTAAAGAATGCAACTGAATGATACTGGTTAAAAATGGTTGTTTGGGAGGTGCATTGCACCATTTTTGCACCGCCCAAATATCATGAAACAATAACTACTAACACTTTTACGCTTCAGCTTTAGCACTTCCTTCGATTGTAGCTTCTCCCACTACAATAACTTCACCTCTTCCTCCACTAAAGACAACGCTTCCTTTTATAATTCCATTTCCTCTAATTTCTACTACAACTTTACTTGGTGTCTCTGATGCACTTACTGTAGGAGTCATTGAAATGAATCGTCCACCTTCATATCTATAAGGTTTGCCATTAACAATACCTGTGGAGCCTTCCGATATACCAAAAGCGCACATAGATAGAAGTGACATATCTCCTACTGATATGTTAAAGGTTGAACCTGTTATTGAAATAGCCATCCCTCCAAAACTTGTACCGCTACCCCCAAACGAGATTACTCCACCACCTTTTACAACCTCTACAACAAGATCTCCTTCAATTGTACTGTCTTGTAATGTTACAACACCTCTTTCGCTTTCTGGTATTTTTAAACTCACTAAGCCAGCTGTTGTACGAGTCAAGGTTGCTTGTTTACATACTTCAACATGTGCAAGAGTACAATCGGTAGCAATTAATTTTCCGAATGCACTTTTTACAGACCTTTTTACTTCGGCAGATTCCAAAGTAATATCTTCTCTTGCATCAAGTTGTTGATAAATTATTTTATCACCTCTACCTAATACTGAAAGTGACCCCATACTAACGTCACAGTGATTCGCCGGGCTATTCATAAGAATCATCCCATCACGTGCATGCACCCGATTTAACCGGCAATTTTCTGTTTTTATTTTTCCCATCGAACAGCCAACATCATCAACAACTGTAATGCCTTGCAAATGCATACGATCTCTAGCAGCTACGCGATGAAAAACAGCAACATCAGGATTGTCATGCTGTATATCTAAACCACCCATGCTAACTTCTGCTTCTTGAGCGACACTCTGTACTAGTACCATGCCGTCTCTAGCTCTAACACGACTTAATAATACACGCTCAGCAGTAATTTCTCCCATTGAACATTCTACAGTTCCTGAACAATGCACCCCCTTCAATCGAATTCCATCTCTAGCCCTAATTTCTTCAACTGGAGATCCCGTCTCAATATTTGTCCATACTACCCTTCCCATAGAAACGCTAACTCTGCTAGCAAAAGTATCTACTAAACGCGCACCATCTCTCACTTCAACTTCACGTAATCGAGATTTGCTTGCATCAAGTGAACCCATAGAAGACCGAACATCTCTTAATACAGTTACTTGGGTGAAATTTATTCCATCGCGAGCTTCTACCCTTCCCTCAAAGGTGCTATTTCTAGCACTAAGATCACTTGATGTTCTATAATCATCCTTACGTACTTGATCGTTTATTTCTCTTTCGCTCTCACCAGATGCTCGGCCTACTCTTACAGACCCCACAGAAAAACTTATCATGATATTTCCTTTATAATAAAATAGTTAGGTTGTTTTATTAATCTATTCTTTAATTTTACCACCTGCAATACTACCTGTTACAGATGATTCGCCAGAAAGAATAACTTCGCCTCTTCCACCTTCAAAGATAATATTTCTTACTTTTGAATTACGTAGTTCAATTACCTGCTTCTCCCCAGCATCAGAGGCCGTTGCAGATGTCCGTGCTGCTAAAATTCGATCCAAAGGAACTCCATCAATCATTACACTAGTCGTCCTGCCCCCAATTGAAACCATGGAAACACTAGCTCCTCCACTGACCACTACACTTCCTCCTCCCATGAACACACCACCTCTTCCAAAACTCATACCACCGGATGTAATAGAAACTCCCATAGCAGAATGCAAATCAATTGTATCAATCTCAGATCCTTCAATCACTAAATGATTCGATGAGCAACTTAATGTTCTGCCAATTTTTGAATTTCTTATTGTAGCGTCACTACCAGCAGAAACGTCTTCCAAAACTGTCGTATCTCTAATAGTTGCATGACTGCCTGTGGATACGGAACGAACACTAGGACATTCATCAAGATTTGCAGATCCTCCAGCCTTAACTGTACCAATTTGCTCACAACGATTTGCAGTTACAGAACCTCCAGCATCAAGTCCATGCGAAATTTTAGATCCAACCACAGTAACACTTCCTCCGGCGTCAAGCATCTTAGCTTGTGAATTAGTAGCATTTATTGAACCTCCCGCATCAACTTTCCCATGACAAGTTGTTTCGGTTAAATTAATACTTCCTCCAGCATCTAGCTTCCCAACATTAGCCCCCACTGCATTAATACTTCCCCCTGCATCAACTTTTCCTGTAACTGTCGTACCATTTAAACGAACACTTCCAGAACAATCAACTTGAGGAACGGTTTCTCTGCCAAAATCTGACTTTTCACCTCTTCCACCTGATGTAACCACATAACTAACTCCACCCATTGAAAAATGCATATAAACTCCTTTAAAAACTTAATGATATATTTATAAAACTTGCGAGCAGTATCCAGAAATTGTGAAAAACAATCAATCCTATTCAATACAAATAAAAAGCTTGAGTCACTCAATGAGATTTTTCCAAAACAAACCCAATTTTCATCTCATTCCCCTCACCAATCTCTCTACTGAAACACACCCTGAAGCTTTTTCAATAGGAAGAGATTTTGGAAGATCGATTTTTGCAAAGAACGTTCATATTTTAGAACTTTATCCACTTTATTATCATGAGGAAGACTCCCAAGCATACAATTGAGATTATCAGAGGTCATATTCTCTAATTGGTCTTTCTTGAATGCTTTGATTGCGCTTTCAAGTCTTTGTATCTCATTTAAATAAAGTTCAACAAGCCTATTACTAATGGTGGTTTTTGATGTATAGCCTTGAAATTCAACAATAACCTTAAGCTTTGCAAAGTTGTCATAAGGAAGAGCCTCTTTCTCTTGATAAGAAAGGGTGGGCAGGTTTCGTGCCAAGAGGTATAAATCCTCAGTAATATTACTCTCGATTCCCTCCCCCTTCCAAGTAGGGCTATCGAATTCAACCTGATTGTTTTTGAGACATTTGATATAAGTATTGATCCAAATGATATCACTTTCATAATGTTCAATTTGTTTATCTAACTCTAGATTTGTTCTTTTCCCATAGTTATAGAATGCTCGAAAGAGCGATCCCAAATGTTCTTCGATACCTCCAGCTTCAAAACGGATAACTCGGCGTAGGCGCCAAAAATCGATAGCGATTTTTTCAACAAGGAGACTCTCCATCTGATTTTGAGGATTGAAGCAACTCTTGAGGTTTTCAAGTAGTTCCAAATAGTCGCTCTCTCTTTCACCATAAATAGAAGAATCCACGATGAGACTTTTAGTGAAAATACCATGTTTAACGGGATTGGTAGCAACAATAGCCTTTCCCTCAATTGTTATAGGCCCTGTTGAAGCGAGAGCGTTTTGTTGATTTGCGATTAATTGTTTCTCTGTTGTCATATTTTCCTCCTTATTAGTTAACCCTCATTAACCGCAAAAACACCTTTCTGTGGTTAATGGGGGTAAAGTTTAAAATCAGTTTTTTTCAAAAGCTCTCGGGTGCAGAATCCAATACTCGTGACTTCTCCCTTGAGTCTTTATTTTTTCATTTACAAGCCAATTAAAGTCTTTTAATAGATCCAAAGCTGCTCGTACTCGATTAGAATCTGACAGTCCACCCAAACCTTGATGATAGATGTCTTGAGCTTTGAATCTGTTTGAAATGCGCTTTTTTTGTAATAGATCCAATATAATCTCTGCATCACTTACAGCTCCTCCCGATACGCTTTCATAACAACGTTTAGCATGCTCTAAATAATATTTTTGTATTACAAAAGCTGAATTAAGCGTTTCCAAATCAACTTCGTTTGATTGAGTGCTCTCTAGAATCTCGTTAATCCTATGAAGGATGATTACGCACACTGCTACCACCTTTGCCTGTTTGCCAAGATGACTTTCCCAATAAGGGGGATGATTGCCGGAGCGTGCATTATTCTCATTTTCTACAAGCCATGTATCAAATAAAGCCTGCGCCTCTTTAGAAAAACAAAGATTCCGATTTTCTTGATTATCCACTTGATCAAAAAGGGACTGTACCATCTCTTCAAGCTCGCTAGGCACGCCTTCTTTAGCAAGGACAAACTGCGCATTATGATCCGGATAACACACAAACTGAAATCGTTGCATAAATCCATCCGCCCCACCCCCTTTACTCATAGCTTCTCTTAAATAGTGATGAAGAGGCCCGGGAGGAATGCAGCCAATCCACGTTAGCGCAAGCGGAATATTAAGTTGAGAAGGCCTACACATACGATCCTCCGAATAATCTTCCAATCCCGACCAACAGCTCATTAAAAATGACCTATCCCCTTCATTGCCCATTTTATCAAGCCGTTCAAGTTGCCCTTTTAACTCATCATTGCGGAAAATAATCCCTCTGGGATTTCCTGCCAAAAGTTCTCTAAGCTTAGGAGTCGTGCTATCATCCGTAATATATCTCCGTCTGATGGGAGGGGGCTCATCAAAATCCTCATCCTCTTTGATCGCAAATTGTTTTCGAACTTTATACTCTTTTTCAGCCTTTTGAAATTGTTCTGCTGCTCTGAGATCTAGTCGTTTAAAGATAGCAAATATTCTTCGCATAATAGGGCTTTTCTTTGCTGATGGCGGACCTATAAGAGCGCACCAACAATTAGTCGTCTCTTTCCATGAATCAACCTGACGCATGCGTAAATGTATAGAACGTCCAATCAGACCACCTATACCAGCAATAAAAGTTGTCACTGCATAATCAGGGATTTGAGAGTACTGAGCCGAAATAGCCGAAAGGTATTCTTTAATTTTATCTGGGAATGCATCAAGTGGAAATGAAGGGACCGGTTTAAGCTCAAGTTGAAACTTTTTTGGCAAACCCTCGAATAGCGCTTCCTCAGATCTGAAATCAATCAATGAACATTCTTCTATCGCAACCTTATTGCTTTCAATTTCAGAATGTAGTGCTTTTTTAATTGATTCAATCGTCTCGGAAGGTATTTGTGTATATCCATCCCATTCTCGACCTCTCAATAAGGTAGATTGAAGCCAATCAATAAGATCACCTCCAGGAACTGTTTCCATGAGATTTACAACAACTATCTCTGCGCTTGGAACAATTCGCCGTATTTCCAAACCAACTGACCGAGTAAATGCAATTCCTGATTTATCATTATCTCTTAAAATGATAAACTTGTGGAAATATCGTACAGGATTCCAATCAGATAAAGGCGGATGTTGAGCGCCGAGTACTGTGGAAACTGCCGGCCAATTTAGTTGATGAAGAACACTTGCACATTTCTCCCCTTCCGTAATCAGCAAGGAATTAAAGGGAGCAATATCTTTCAGTGTTCCTAAACCAAAGAGTGGATAAGGTGATGGGCACATTCCTTCTATCCACTCTCCTTTTTCTGGACGAAATTGCCGGTAAGTTTTATCACCATTTATTTCGTATCTGGCAACGATCATTACAGGGATATTATGATCCATATAAGTCCAATGATGCTTGTATCCCGAAGCAAATTGTTGAATATAGAGAAGACTTTCCATGCGAGACATCAGTCAACCCTCCACTCTTTAGAGAGTTTTTGCAAAACCTCCACAAAGCTCATGTTATCCCGCTGCTGAAGGAATGCAATTATGTCTCCTCCGCTTGCGCCGCATGACCAACACTTAAATGCGCCAGTTTCAAGATTCACCTTAAATGAGCCCTCTTTTCTATCATCATGATATGGGCAACGACCTGCAAGTGCCCAAGATCCTGATTTACAAGAAAAACTAAGCAGCTCTTGTTCTTTCAAATAAAATTCATAGGGGTCTATTCTCTCCTTAATGGTTTTTACATCCCAACTACTCATTGTTTCCCTCCTTCTGTTTCTCAATCCATTTTTCGAACAAATCGATTCTTATAACCAATCGTTTGCCAATTTTTCTAACCGCATCTTGCAAGTGATTGCGATGTCGAAACAAAAGTAAGTGTCGCATTTGCCCCATGGAAAATGGGTATTTGCCGCTTTTAACAATTTGTTGTGGTGACCAGTATTGATAATTTTCCATCAGCCCTCCTACGGGTTTTAGTTAATTTAACCGTAAGAGTACTGAAAACTACCGATTATACGTCGGCACGGTGGTGGACACTTTTTTGATATACAAGAAAATAAGCTTAACTATTTGTTTTTCTGGTTATTAGATTGGCAGCGATGGTCTCCAAAAATATGTGGTTGATTGAGGAGAGATAAGTAGGTGATATTGCCATATTCGGGGTTTGGTTTTATTGATTTGAGCGCTTCATCAAACATCCGCGTGAGACTCCTCTTTGGTCTTTGGAGGATTGTTTCTCTTGGTTGCTTTGATGGAAGATGTGATACGGCTTTAAGAAAGGCCGCAAATCGATTCGATATTTTTAGCGGTTGCTCACCAAACCATGTGGGTACCAATAGCACCGAAAAGTCGCTATCAACAAGTGGACGCCGAAACTTATCTCCCCCATATGTAGGCGTTGTGGAAATAGAGAACTCTTTTCCAGAAAGAACCGCTGTTGATTTGATATTACTGATCATTTCTAAGGTTTTAGGGAGTCGTATGCGTGATGCTGCGATGCAAAGCCAACATAAGGCTAAGCTCTCTATAGCTGTGCACCGTGCATCAAGACGACCATTACGACTTCTGCGCGCAAGTTCCATTAAAATATTTGCCGCGGTATTTTCGGGGATAGGATAGGCTTCGGGCGGGATTAACCTGATAATTTTTCCGCAATGTAACTTCCTTTTATAAGGAATGATATGCTCGATAAATGCTACTTGTTCATTAGGATACTTTTTTCTTAGAAAGCTCAAAAAACTTTTTAATGCTCGCCGTTCTAATTTACCCCCCTCGCCGTTATCTTCAATCGAGTGCGCTAATCGGACAATGAAATTGAATAATATTTCGTCCTTAAAAGGCTTTGCTATATCAAACCTATCATTATCTGCATAATATGTGCCCGATGGTTCTTTAGATTCGACCTCTACGTATACTTGGGTCTTTTTTTGATACTCAAGGCAAGTTGTAAAGTTTGACACTCCTGATATTTTCAACCATTTTTCCCAAGCTTTGTATATGCTTAGAGCCGAAGACTGCGCGACCTTAGTAGTCGGAAGATCACCGTATAACCATTTTTCCAATTCATTACATTCCCAAACATCGATTGCACCATGCAGCCACATTCTAGCTTGTTTTTCTTGCCAATTTTCTTCAGACACCTGTTCAAATCCCGGATTATCAATTCTAAGCTGATTCCAAATATTTCTTATTTTAGTGCATTCACTTTCAAAATCTTCGAGCATATTACATAGCTCATTGAAGGAACTATTCATTCGTCCCCTCTTTAGTTTCTAAGCGTATACGAGCTCTTTTCGATGCTTGTTGCAATTGTTGGCGAAGAACTTCTTTGGAGGGTAATGCGGTTAGATAGTCAGCTACGTGAATTCCAGCCTTATCGAGTTCAAGAAGCTCTATGCATTCGTGGTTTTTACCAGTGCAGAGGATTATCCCCATAGGCGCCTCCTCTCCGGGACCCTTTTCATATTTATCGAGCCATCGGAGGTAAAGTTCCATCTGTCCTTTGTATTCGGGCTTGAAGTCCCCAAGCTTGAGCTCAATTGCCACAAGTCTTTTAAGACGGCGGTGGAAAAAGAGAAGATCAATGTAAAAATCGGAATCATCAACAATAATTCGCTTCTGTCTAGCAATGAAGCTGAATCCAACTCCAATCTCTAAGAGGAATTGCTCCATCTCCCTCATGATCGCATCTTCTAAATCTTTTTCCATATAGCGATCGTTAAGGTTTAGAAATTCTAATACATAGGGATCGCGGAACACCAAATCCGGTGTTAGCCTGTCTTCTTTGCGTAGCGCATCAATTTCCGCCTCTATAACAAGCTCCGGCTTTTTAGAAAGGGCAGTGCGCTCAAAAAGCATTGAGTCAATTTTCTTCTCAAGTGTACGAACATTCCATCTCTCCACTCTACATAGCTCAGCGTAAAATTCTCGTTTAAGGGTGTCTTTTATCGGCAAAAGCAATCTAAAGTGTGACCAGCTCAAATGTCTAGCCAAGCCCAATATAATTTGTTGATCGGGAAAAAGACCTGCAAATTGAATCATTCGGTGCAAACTTTTCTCTAAAAATCCTTTACCATATTCGATTGCTAATTGTCGCGACACTGTGGCGACAATTTGTTTCCCATATTCAGCCCTCTCACCCTTAATCACTTCCGTTGACATCCTATTACCTACCTGCCAATAAAGAAGGGTTAATCCAGCATTGACGGTTGTAGCTACCGAGCGCCGCGTCTCTTCAATCATAGTACGTAGATCTGCTATAAGTTGGGGCGGAATAGAAAGATCTGCTTTTTCAGGATCTATAAGACTTTTTTGACTCATAAGCTCTCTCCTTGTGTTTGCATGAGCTTTTCAGAAATTTGTTTACTAAATTTTTTAGTGACTTGGACATCAAGATGGGTATAGCGCTGCAACATGCTTAGAGTCCTATGACCCATCGCTGTTGCCAATTCAAGATTAGAGGCACCTTGGCTTGCGGCTAGGCTCGCAAAACAGTGTCTGATGTCATGAAAATGGAAATCTTGAATAGATGCTCGTTCAAGAGCCACCTGCCAAGCCTTTTTGATATCGATTCTTCCAAAAGCAATTTTACTTGCAAATACTAAAGGTTTTAAGGGGTTTCTACCATTATAGAGCATTTTGAGTTCTGCTATGACTTCGTCGGCCAAAGCAATACTACGAGGCCTTCCATTTTTGGTTTCCCGAAGGCAGGCAAGCTTGTTCTCTAGATCGACATGTCGCCATTCAAGGTTTAAGATCTCACCTAAGCGCGCACCGGTAGTAAAGCCAATCAGAACGACACAGAAAAGATATGGTGATTTACTTTGCCTACACGCAGCGAGAAGTCTTATGATTTCTTCAGGAGAAAGGACTCGATCTCTACCGCTACTCTCTTTGAGTTTCATTACATGAAGGCAAGGATTTTCTCCTATCCACTTAAGCTCTCTAACTGCATATGTCAAAAGGGAGGAGAGACTTGCCATATATCTATTTGTGGTTGCAGCGCTCCGCTTTGTCCCTTTATGTGTCGGTGTATCTGCTAAAAACTTTCTCTCTTTTCCCACTAGCTCTGAAGTAATATGAACGAGGCCATATTCCCCTACCCGGCTTTTCCAATATTCCAAATGGCGCAGGGTGTCTTCTCTTGAACGATGATGCTCAAGGCCACCATCAGATAAAAAACGCTCCATTAACTGATTGAAGGTATTTAAGTGCTTATTTTGATTGAAATTGTATTGACCTTACTTAATTTGTCTTTCGATCTCTTGTGCTTTATCTTCAGCTTCCTGCTTACGATCAAACGTATCACAGACAATAGGGTATCCTTTTAAGCGGATAACCATTCTCCATCGAACTTTGCCATTTTTTTCTTTGCGCTTGTAAATTGACGCCATAAATTCCTCCAACCTTTGTTTCTAAAGTTTGGTTGGATGGCACTTACCGGTTAAGATTGTTTTTCGTTGCACCGGATTTGCACCATTGGGCATCTAAAATAATCTATTGCTATGAATTCATTCAAGCTGATTTGTAATTAAGAGAACTGATATCAACTTGTTAGAAGTATAGCGGCTATCGGATTTGAACCAATGACCCACGGATTATGATTCCGTTGCTCTAACCAACTGAGCTAAGCCGCCACATGCTTGGATGTGGAAAACGCCAGTGGGAGCTGGCGTTTCTAGTGTAATTAGCGGGGGCCGGACTCGAACCAGCGACCTTTGGGTTATGAGCCCAACGAGCTTCCAACTGCTCCACCCCGCGATATCATTTGCAACGAGTGTATCAATTTAATTTGTTTTTCACAAGTGTTGTTTTATTAAATTCCATGATCTTTTGCTAGCGCCTTCAACTTTAGTTTTAAGGATTTCTGTGGAGAGCTTTCTGGTTGGGGCTTTGAGAAGGTTTTCGAGAGTATTTGAGAGGAGGGAGAGGGGGATTTGTGTGCCGATATTATGTTTTTTGAGGGAATTTACAATGGATTCCTGTTTATGCATGTAAGGGCCGTAGAGAACGGGTATGCCGTGGCGGGCAGCTTCATAGATGTTATGGCCGCCAACGTGGGAGATGAAGCTGCCTCCCATGATTACAGCGAAGGAGTGGGAGTAGCATTCGTCCATGACGCCCATTTTATTAATAAGGATCACTTTTTCTTCACCTGCCCCCTCTTCAGTGATTGTTCTGAAAGGTATGTTTTTTTTCTTTAAAAGCTTGGCGATTTTTAGAAAGCGCTCTGGGTGGCGCGGAGCGAGGAGAAAGGAGAACGAATTTAGGTGGGCTATTTCAGAAAGGATAAGCTCTTCTTCACTTTCATGGGTTAAGGCGATAGTGACAAGTTTTTTTTGGAGGGGGAATCTTAGGCTATGGGTGTTTTGAAGCATGTTTTTGCTATCGAATTTCATATTGCCTGTCACAGACAGTTTTCTTTCTGGAACGCCTAGCTCTTGAAATCTAGCTTTGTCCACATCACTTTGGAGGCAAAAGAGGTCGATCTTACTAAATAACGGTGTGGCAAAGCTCTTGAACTTCTTAAAATTGTTATAAGAATTTGATGAAATCTTGCCATTTACAAGGATGATTTTTGTCTGATTCTTTTTTAATTCAGAAAGAAGGTTGTACCAAAAATCGGTCTCTACAAGGATAAAGAGGTCAGGATCTATTCTCTTGACTAATCCTTTCATAAGCCATGAAAAGTCAATTGGTAAGAAAAAAGTGTGTTCACTTAATTTCTTTGCCTCATTTTGTCCTGTTTGTGTGGTTGTCGAGATGATAATTTCTGCATTTTTATAATCATTTTTGATCTCATCAATTAGAGTTTTTGTAGCTTTGGTCTCTCCAAGGGATACTGCATGAATCCAAATGCGAAATTTCGCTTTCTTTTTCGGTACAATCTCGGGCTTTTTCAACCCGAGTTTATACAAAATAATTTTTCTATATTTTGACCGAAATGCGTTTGGGGAAATCAACACTACCCATAAAGCTAAAATCAGATCGTAAACTATTCTCACAGAGTTACCAAGTTCATGAGCTTATCAGGGACAAAAATAACTTTGGCGATATCTGCTTTAATGAAATTTTTCACATTTTGATCATTTGTTGCAAACTGCAAAACCTCTTCTTGTTTAATCCCTTTTGGAAAGGTCCCCTTTCCTCTAAGCTTACCGTTGACCTGAAAGACAATTGTCACCTCATCTTGAATAAGATTGGCTTCATTATAAATTGGGTACGGTTCATATGAGATCGTCTTTAATCCACCTAAAATTTCCCAGCACTCTTCCCCAAAATGTGGGGCAAATGGGTATAATACTTGTATAAACTGTTTCACGCTCTCTTTAGGATAGACTGATAAACTTGTGAAGGCGTTTAAAAACTCCATCATTTTTGCAATAGCGGTATTAAATCCTTGGACAGTAAGGTCTTCTTCGACCTGTTTGATTAATTTATGAACAAGTCTTGTAGCATCTTTGGTCGCCTCTTTTTCTTCTACCTCTTTCACCTTGTCTGAATTAACAAGATCAAAAACTCTGTTTAAAAAGCGTTTACAACCAGTTACTGCATCAGTCTGCCACAATTTCTCTTTATCAAATTGTGCCATAAAAAGTTCGTAGAGACGAAGAGAGTCAGCTCCATACTCATCAATCATCTCATCAGGTGAAACACCATTCATTTTTGATTTTGACATCTTTTCGACAAGCTCGATTACTTGTTTCCCTTCTGCTTCAGATTCAGATAGATAACCACCACCCTCTAACTTGTAAGATTTACTAATTACAAGCCCTTGATTTCGAAGAGTCATAAACGGTTCTTTAGTCGTCACGCATCCCGCATCGTATAAAACTTTGTGCCAAAATCTTGCATATAAGAGATGTAAGACTGCATGTTCCACGCCACCAATATAGAGATCGACCGGCATCCAATAGGACTCTTTCTCTTTCGACCACGCCTCTGTGTTGTTTTGAGGATCGCAAAATCTTAAATAGTACCAGCACGAACCTGCCCATTGTGGCATAATATTCGTCTCACGGAAGGCCCGTTTTTTTGTTTTCGGATCAATTATTTCAACCCAACTTCTTACTTTCGAAAGGGGGCTTTTCCCATCACTTGATGGCTTATAATCCTCTACAACAGGAGGTGTAAGAGGGAGCTCATCTAAATCTAAAATCCGTTTAGTTCCATCTTCGTAATGGAGAATAGGGAACGGCTCCCCCCAATATCTCTGTCTTGAAAAAAGCCAATCGCGCAACTTATAATTGACCTTTCTCTCGGCAACATTCATTTTTTCTAGAAGAGATGCAATTTTTTCTTTTGCCCCCTCCAGTGTCTCTTGGGAAAGGTCTACCATATGGTTTGTACTATTGATATAGTTTCCATCACCGTTAATCACCTTTATTTTTGGAAGTCCATACATTGCTGAAAATTCGCTGTCTCTATCATCATGCGCAGGAACAGCCATAACCGCTCCAGTTCCATAACTCATTAATACATAGTCTGCAATCCAAATAGGAGCTTGCTTGTTTGTAAGAGGATTTATGATATAGGAGCCTGTAAAAACACCACTTTTTATCTTAGCCAAATCAGTTCTCTCTAGATCACTTTTAGCAAGAACCTCTTTACAATAGGTTTCTACTTGCTTCAGATGCTCGGCTGTTGTCACTTTTTTCACTAAATGATGCTCTGGAGAGATTACAACATAGGTAAGACCAAAAAGGGTGTCGTGTCTTGTTGTAAAGCACGTGATTTTTTCATTCATACCTACAACAGGAAAATCGATGTTGACACCTTCACTTTTTCCTATCCAATTTCTTTGGAGTTTTTTTAAGTGTTCAGGCCAATCAAGAAGATCTAGATCTTGAAGCAATCTTTCTGCATATTCTGTAATTTTTAGCATCCACTGTTTAAGTGGCCTTCTCTCAATTGGGTATCCACCATCAACAGATTTTCCGTTATCAACTTCTTCATTCGAAAGTACTGTTCCAAGTGCTGGACAGAAGTTAACACTTGCTTCGGACTCATATGCTAGCCCCTTTTCATAAAGCTTCGTAAAAATCCACTGCGTCCACTTATAATACTTAGGATCTGATGTTGCAAATTCTCTAGCCCAGTCGTAACTAAGTCCAAGCGATTTTAGTTGTCTTCGATAAGTATTTATATTTTGCTCTGTAGCAATTTGGGGGTGTATTCCCGTCCTAATCGCATACTGCTCAGCAGGCAATCCAAAGCTGTCCCAACCCATTGGATGAAGGACATTAAAACCCTTTTGTCTTTTGTACCGTGCAATCACGTCAGAACCTGTATAACCGACCACATGACCCACATGCAAACCAGCGCCAGATGGATAGGGAAACATGTCGAGAATATAATACTTAGGCTTAGAAAGATCCTCTTTCACTTCATAAGTATGGTTCTCTTCCCAATAGGTTTGCCATTTTTTTTCAATAGATTTCGGGTCGTATTCTCTTTTCATAGGTCCTTCTAATTTAATAAAGTATGTAGATCAATGTTTTGACAATTCGTTACAAAACAAATTGTCTTAATAGTTTTAAAATCGGAAACGAGTTCTTTATAGTATTGGGTTTCGCACTCTTTCAGGGAAGCAAAAACAATTCCCCGTTCTGTTGAATTTTCCGCTATTATCTCTCTTGCGCTTTTGTCACCCCCTAACAAATAGACTTCACTTGTCATTCCAAGTCTGCTTTTTTTAAAAAACTCTTCAAAGTAGAGTTTCTGATGCAGCTGTGCTGTTTCATTAGTGACAACGCTTTTCAAAGTAATTTTAGCTCGGCTCCACTCTTTTTGTCTGACTAGAAGATTGGCTAAAATAATCATAAGATCAGAATTATGTTTTTGCTTTTTATCCCACCAAATATCGATCTCTACTTTTTCAAGATTTGCTAAATCAATTTCACTACGAAATATGAGGATATTTCTTTTTGCGTCAGCAGCAATTTTTAAAATTTGCATATAGTTTTCAAAATGCTCTTCTTGTGTACATTGTCCTAAAACGACAGTGTTTGGTACAAGAGGGCCTAATCCATAACTAGAGATGATATTTTTTAATCCATCTCTAATATTATCAGCAATTGTTACCTCAACAAGGGCTTCTATCGATCTCTTCTTCAAATTGTGCCGAATCACATCTTCCCACTTTTGAACCTCATCTATATCGGCATATCTGTTTTTAAGGACCGATGCAAGGGTAACAAAGCCTCTACCTTTAGCCATTGAACTAGTAAAATTTAAGAGCGCGGATCCGCCTCCAGCGCTTTCTGAGAGGACTAAAAAATTTGGCCTCCAAGATCTTATCGATGGTTTCAAAAAAGCGAGCCTATAAATAGCAAACCTAGCAGCTGAAAAAAGGAGTGTCTGCCTGAGATCGTCCATCCTACTTTCTATAACCGTCTTCTTAACAACAAAATAGATTCCAAGCAAAAGCATTACCGCTATGAAGGCCTTGCCTGAATCCATTAAAATGATAGCAGCAAAACAGAGGAATGAACCCAAAAGTGAAATATATGGAGAAATTCGGAGAGTCGGTCGCCAGCTTGGGTTACTGATAAATTCCTCTACACCACTTGCTAAATTTAAAAGACCATATACGATGAGAATCACGATTGTTAATAATGGCATTACATGTTCAATGGAACCAAAATGGCTCCCTAGAAAAGCAAGAGATGCGGTAAACAGTGTCGCCGATCTAATAGAGTCTTCCTCTTTTGAAGCAAAAACTTCAAACCATTTAGGAAAAACACCATCCTGCGCCATCGCTTTTAACGTTCTGGGCGCCGATAAAAAACAACCAAGAGCACTTGCAAGTGATGCAGCCCAAAAACCAATCAGCCCAATAGGCGATCCAATAAAATTCTTTAAAGCTTCCGGATCTGACTGTAGAAAAGAGAGAGGAACTTTATTCCAAAGGACAATCGAGATCAAAAAATAAAAAAGAAATCCTGTAATCGTTGATCCTATTGTCCCTACAATCAAGGAAAAACTAGGTCTTTTTAAATCTCCCGAAAGAGCTGCTCCCGCTTCAATTCCAATAAGTGCTGGATATAGAAGGGCAAAAACTGCCCAAAAAGAGAAGCCCGGTTTAAAATAAGCCACCTCTTTGGAAATTTCCAAATAATTCCCCTTTAGAAAAAATCCACATGAGACTAACACCAAAACAAATACTAGAGCTTGAGCCCGAATAGCTAGCGTTGTAGAGACAAAAGAGAGCAAAGCAAGGATAACAAGGGTGCTAGCAACAATTAAAGAGAGGCTAGCTCCTGGTATGAATGGGGCTATTGATTCACTAAACCCTAAAATACACAAGCAAGCCATCAACGTATGAGCTATGTAGAGAGCAAGTCCCATGACCGCACCTGTCTTTACTCCAAATGACCTAGAGATCATAAAATAGCTACCTCCATCTCCTACATGCATGTTTGAAGCAGTCGATGAGAGAGAAAGAGCAGTAATTAAAGTTAGAATGAGACTAAAAATTAAAATAGAAAGGGTATTTACTATACCAAAATTGCCTAAAATGGAGCTTAAAGGTATATAAAGAAGGGCTCCAATCATGGTAAATAGACTAGGGAGATAGACCCCTAAAAAGGTACCAATCCCCTTCAGTCTACTCTCTCCGGCTCCAATTTTATAATAAAATTCACGTATTGTTTGCATAATCTCCACCAGTATAAAAAATCTGATCTTTTACGAAAAGCTTGTACCAAAACAAGGTTCACACTATTATCATGAGGAAAGTTATATAACTGATAGCATTTATGCACGATTTATTAAAAAACGCAAAAAAAACCAAAATTTCCTTAACTGATTACAATTTCCAAGAGGACATTCAAAATCGTCTTATCCTGAAAACCCTCAGCAAAAAAAATCTTCATGTATTAGAAGAAATTCTATTTAGCTCACTCCAGTTCCCTTTAGAGTCTTTAGCTGACAATCTTGAACTCACAACTGACGAATTATATCCGATCATTGAATCCCTAGCCCCTTTAAATCTTTTTAATTTCGATGGCAGAATCGTAACAGTTGATAAAGATAAAAGAAAATATTTTGAAACACAAGTTACCCGTTTTGATGATGATTTTAAGCCAAATCTCGATTTTTTTCAAAATCTACTTAAGTGCCTTCCTATTGAAGTACTTCCAAACTGGTATCATGTACCAAGATCTTCAAATAATATTTTTCAATCACTTGTAGACAAGCACCTCCTCACCCCACAAATTTATCAAAGATATATTACTGATCTTTGCTCTGGAACAGAGCTCTTCTCGCAAGTTGCAAAAGATGTTTTTGCTCATCCCGACCTAAAACTCAGTGTAAAATCTGTCCTGGAAAAATACAACCTAACACGAAATGAATTTGAAGAGACCGCTCTTCAATTAGAGTTTAATATTTTAGCCTTTTGTTCTACTGTTGATGGTCAAGAAATTCTAACACCATTTTATGAGTGGCAGGAATATCAACTTTTCTTAAAAGAGACTACTCCATACTCTTTAGAAGGCGATGTTACCGCTGTTCGAAAATATGAATATGGCTTTATTCAAGATATGGCAGATCTAATCTCCCTTTCTGAAAATAGTGAGCTTGAAGTTTTCTATTTTCGAGAAAAAGAGGTTTGGGCCCCATCTACTACTGCTCAGGCACTAATTGAAGCCCATATACCCGTTGGTAAAGACTACTCAATTAAACTAATCAATAAATTACTAATTCTTGGACTAGCCGTCATCGAAGAGTCCTACCTAAAACCGACAAGAGCAGCTCATGAATGGTCCCTAATTCCAATTGTTCAAAGAGCTCATGTCACTTTTAAACATCCTCACAACTTCCTCTCTACTCAAAAAAACTCCCCACTTGCCACTCAAAGAGTTATCATTGAAATTCAAAAGAGTCTTGCAGCTGTCTCCTCGCTGAACTGGCTCTACTTTGGGGATTTCATCAAATCTGCAATTATTCCCTTGAGCGAAGAAAAGCAAGTCTCCCTTCGGAAAATAGGACGCTCATGGTCCTACGCACTCCCACAATACACCAAAGAAGAAAAAGAATTCATCCAATACATCATCTGTGACTGGCTCTTTGAATCGGGCGTCACCCAAATCGGCTATGCCCACAGTAAAATAGCCTTTAGACTTACCACCCTCGGCAAATCAATCCTCTACTAGCATTATTTATGTTTGTTGCGTTGTTTGATCACTTCGATAAGACTGCCGGCCATGAGCGATTCAAGCTCGATGGGGGAAAATTCGTGATCGAGGAGATAGGTCTCGTTTTTAGTTTTGTTGAAAAGGTGAAACGGCTCTTTTGAGTTAAGTCCCTTGTGAATAGCTTTGAGGTCTAGTTCATCGCCGAGGGTGATTTTGTCATAATCTTTTGGATCTCTGAAAGTAAGTGGAATGACCCCAAAATTGATCAAATTTTTCCGGTGAATTCTTGCGTAGCTTTTTGCAATAACAGCTCTGACACCAAGAAAGCGGGGTGCGATAGCTGCATGCTCACGGCTTGAGCCTTGCCCATAATTCTTTCCGGCAATAATAATTGACCCTGTTTTTTGGTGTTTGAGAGCTCTTTTAAGGAAAGTTTCATCGAGCTTATAGTAGGTGAATTCACTAATTTTAGGGATATTACTTCTGTATGGAAGGACTACCGCACCTGCAGGCGAAATATCGTCGGTAGAGATATTATCCCCGACCACTAAGATCACAGGTGCTTCAAATGCGTCAGGCAAAGGACCAAACTCAGGGAGGCTTTTAATATTTGGGCCTTTAATTACCTCTGTTTTATGTCCGTCTTTTTCAGGGGGAATTAAATCGCTCACAAGAACCATTGTTTCAGGCTCTTCATAATGTGGGTAAGCCATTTTTAAATCTCTCGGATCGGTAATGAATCCATTTAATGCCGATGCTGTTGCAGTTTCCGGGCTGCAAAGGTAAACTTTATCCTCTTTTGTACCTGATCTACCGGGGAAATTTCGTGGTGTTGTTCTTAGACTAATCTGATTTGTTGCAGGAGCTTGCCCCATTCCTATACATCCATTGCAGCCTGCTTGATGAATTCTAGCACCCACTTTTGTAAGCATCGCTAAAAAACCATCTTCAATTAGATAGTTTAAAACCTGTCTTGATGAGGGATTCACATCGAATGAGACCCCTTCCGCCACTTTTTTCCCATCTACAATTAATGCAGTGATTGCAAAGTCTCTAGGGCCTGGATTCGCCGAAGATCCAATATAGGCTTGATAAATGGGTCTACCTTCGACCTCTCTCACTTTTTTCACGTTGCCTGGACTTGAAGGGAGGGCAATAAGAGGCTCTAACTTACTTAAATCAATTTCGACATGTTCATCATATTTTACATCGGGATCGGCCTTCATTTCAACAAAGTCATTCTCGCGACCCATCTGCTTAAAAAACTTCTTTGTAACTTCATCCGATGGAAAAATTGAGGTCGTGGCACCAAGCTCTGCCCCCATATTCGCAATCACATGTCTATCCATCACTGTTAAATTAGCTAACCCAGGGCCGTAGTATTCATAAATTTTTCCAATCCCACCAGAGACATCGAATCTTCTAAGCATCTCCAAAATAACATCTTTAGCGCTCACCCAGGGAGGAAGTTTTCCTACTATTTTTACTCCGACTATCTTGGGCATTCTGGTGTAGAAAGGTTCTCCACAAATTGCAAGGGCAACTTCTAAACCTCCAGTTCCTATTGCAAGCATTCCTACGCAGCCATTTGCCGGAGTATGGCTATCTGATCCAACCATCGTTTTACCAGGTATTGCAAATCTCTCACAATGAACTTGATGTGAAATTCCATTGCCCGCTTTACTCAACCATAAACCAAATTTTTTAGCGGCACTTTGAAGAAAAAGATGGTCGTCAGGATTTTTGTTATCTTCCTGAACCTGATTATGATCGATATATTGAACAGAGATCTCGGTCTTAGCGTGTTTTAAATGCATAGCCTCAAGTTCAAGCATTACCATCGTACCTGTAGCATCTTGAGTAAGTGTCTGATCAATTTTCAGGGCAATCTCTTCCCCTGGAGTCATATCACCTGATATTAAGTGACTTAAAATAAGCTTTTCGGCAAGACTCTTTCCCATAACGACCTCTTTCTCTTAACTTATAAAGAAGAGCCGTCAAGCTATCAATAGATATTTTAAAAAGATTGGGGGTAAGGCCGTTTTTGCCAATATTTAGAGCCGTAATCATATGTCAATTGCTCGCCGGGATTGATTAACCTATTGGCAAATAGAATGATATGAGCAACTCCATCCACAATGATCCACTTTGATGTTACATTCGGCTCATAACTGTGATTGATAAATCTTGTGAAATTCCCCTTCTCCCGAGCATCAACAACCCATGGAGTTGCTTGAGGTCCAATCACATACCCAAAGACATAGTCGTTTGAAGAGTCTTCCCAAAATTGCCTTTTTCGAACAATCCCCGTATACTCGCCTACAAAAGTGAGTTCAGGAATGATCTTTTCTGCAAAAACACCATACCCAACAAGTGGATTCACTTTTTTAATTATATGAGGAGCTTCTCTCTTTTTTAATAGCGGCTCCTCAAATAAATGAGAGACCCAAGAGTTCATCTGCCTATATTTTTTCCATCTTAATTTCTTAAAAGACCTTCTCTTAATTTTATCAAGAATTTCTTTATTTAAGAATTCAAGAGACTCAATATAAGTGATTTTAAAACAAGCCTCTATTTCCAGATTACTCATATTCATAAAAACAGATTATCGAAAATAGGTATCTAAGTACACATGATAAATATGGCCATTACTAAAAACCACCTTACCCTCGACCACATTTGTCCTCACTAACCTTCCATCTTTATGAAGCCGCTTAAGCTCATAGACCTCCTCCGGCCCTTCATGAAGCTTTATCACAAGACTAGAAATATGCTTTCCCACAATCTCTTCTTCATCCCAACCAAGATTTCTTGTGCAATTACCTTTTAGAATATCGACAATAAAACCCGTTTCATCTGTGATCCAAAGCCCCGTCGTTGGATGATGTGATAATAAAACTTTTAATTTCTCAAGCTCCATCTCCATAAGTTCTAGCAAAACCTCTTCAGGAATTTTCAAAACAAGCCCTTTTGAAAAAGTAAGGAGCTCTCCACGAACTTTTTCATCTCTAATACAATGTTTTCCTACAGTTAAAGGGACAAAGCATGGTACGGATCGAAGGCTCTCTCCATCGCGATGCACCTCAGAAAACATCTCAATTAATCTTCCCCGTTCTAATGCTGGAATAACATCAAAAAATGAACTTCCTTTTAAAATTAATTCAACACGATCATTTCCATAAAGGACCTTTCCATCAAGATCAAAAGCGCATACAAGCCCTTTAAACCGTCCCTCGATAATTTCAGCAATTACTGAGTCTAATCTTCTTTTAGAGACCTTTTTTATTTCCCCGCCAACCTGCAAAATTTCTACTCCAACCACTTTTTCCATATCCACATCCTTAAAAAATTATTACTCAAACAACTGATCCAATCCTTCTAATCCTGTTGGTTTTGGGGAATGATCAACCACCACATCAATAGTACTGGCGCTCTTTCTCTCCGCAGCAGGGATTCTCGAGCTTGGAACAGCCGATTCATGCGAAGAACTTTTACCCCTTCTGCAAGGGATCATTAATTCATCAACACCCAAAACTCTTGCTTTACCATTTTGTGATTTAGCCCCATCAGCAGATGATGGCAAAGCTGTTCTCCAATCAAGTGGTACGCCCCCCTTGGCTGCACTTTCTAGATACAACCTATAGATACATTCTCTTAAAGGAGATCCGGAAGCTCCAACAAGCGGAAGTTGATCCATTCCCCCTCCTATTGCCCTTGAACATTCTTCTGCTTTTCCTGATTTTGACTCTACTGAGATGACAGTTCTTCGCTCTTCAGCTATCCTTTTCTCAAGTCGACTTACATAAATTGCCTGAGCATGTATTTGATGGAGTTTTTGAAGTTTTACAGCCTCTATCTCCTGGTCCTTCGAAAAAGCAGTATTAATCCAGGAAAGCACTATATTAATAACAAAGAGAGAGACCCCAGCAACTTTAGCGGCTGTGCTTGTAGACCCCAAATAAGAATAGATAGCTTCAATGATAGAGCTAATAAGAGATCCTAATTCCATTAAAAATTGAAAAGTCACTCTAAAACCATTTGCAATATATTTTGACCTCGTTTTTTCAAGCTCTTCTTGAAGCGCTGTTAATAGATCTGCGTCCAAAATATATTTACGCATATCTTCCACTTGAAGATCTAATTGATCAATAAGCGCCATTACATTTGCATGAGGATCTTTCTTAAATTCATCATCAATAATTTCCTCCTCAGCAACCATCACCCGTTTTAGGTCAAAAAATTGTTTAGATAATTCTTCAATCTCTTTACCTCTCATTCTTGGATAAATCCAACACAACTTAACAATATTGCGTTCTTTTAACTCAACTTTTCTGAAGAAAATCTTCTCTTGGGCATTTTGTTCTATCACTCTATGCGCAAGGTCTCTAAAACTCTCTCTTCCCCGTCCAACTCCACTTAATGTGTAAGGAATTCTTAAACCTACAGCGAACTCCTTCGGATGACTTTCATCAATATGTTTATAAAAAGCGATCGCTGCCTTAATCTCTTTAATGAACAATTTGTTAGGAATGATCTCTTCCATATCGGCTACAGCCATTACATGCCGTTCTCTACGTGCCCAAATCCTATCTTTTATTTTCGAAGCAACAGTTGAGACAAGGGTTGAAACAGTAATTACAATAGCATCTGTAGAACTTACATGAGTTGCTTTGAGTGACTCAGCCCAAAGAGTTGCAGTCACTACCTGAAAAGTTGCATCAAGTACTGTTCCAGTACCAGTGAACAAATATTGCATGCAGCGACCTCTCCAATTAGTTTCATATTTTGCTCTTCCAACTGCAGCCGCATGTATGATTTTTAGTTTCTTCCGAATTTTTTCTAACTGACCCAAAGGACCTATAATCGGAACCGCCCTTAGATTCCCATTCTCAACGCTCTTAAGTAGCGATTCTGCTAAACGAACTTCTTCATTCCATTTGCCTAAAATTTCTTGTGGTGATGAACTGGCTGATATCGACATAGAATCCTCTAAAAAAACTTTACAAAATATTAATATAAAATTAATTTTTGATAAAGAAATTTTTAATAGTATTCAAAACTATATTTTTATCTACCTGATTTCCAAAGATAAGCTCAAATTGAGCAAACGAAAGTTCTGCAAACATTTCGTAACCCAAAACAATCTTTGCCCCTTTTTTTAATGACTCCTGAGTAAAAAGAGTATGTATCGGATTATAGACCATCTCCATGACTAACGTCTTATTTGTCACCCATTTCATATCGATTGGAAGCTCTGTGGTTAGCATTCCAATAGAAGTTGCCTGAATAATAATATCAAAAGTGGTCCGAATTTCCAGGAGTATCTGAACGTCAAATTGCTCAGCTACTTTCTCCGCTCTATCTCTAGTTCGATTATAAACAAAGACTTCGGCCCCCCGTTTTTTTGCCTCAAAAATAGCAGATTTAGCTGCGCCACCCGCACCTAATACAAGAACTCTTCGCCCCATTACCTTTTCGACATTTTCAATTGCATTGAGACATCCAATTCCATCAAAATTATAGCCAATCCACTTGCCATCTCTAACCTCAATTGTATTCACAGATCCAATCAAATCTTTTCGTTCATCCAGAAATGGGATAATGAGCTCTTTTAATGGCATTGTAACGGCAAAATAGGCATAATCCATTTTTTTTAGATGAGCTACTTCTTCATCAAGCCTCTCAATGCAAATCACCTTTTTATCATAGACTGCATCGATTTTTAATATTTTAAATATTTCATTATGAGTAATATGCGAAACACTCTTATCAACTGGATTGCCAATAAGTAGACCCTTCTTCACCACTTGCCTTTTTTAACGTTCTAGATTAACATCAATAATGATCATGAAAAAGATATTTCTCCTACTTACAATCGTTTTCTTGTTTGTCACTAGTGGCCTTATTTACAATATCTATTCAACACAAGATCAATTAATCTTTAAAGCGTTCCCGTTAAAAAATGATTTTGTCTTCGACTTAGACTATCCCCATGATGAAGTTTTTTTACCCACCCTTGAAAACACACACATCAATGGACTTTGGTTTCATCATCCGAGACCTAAAGGAGTTGTCCTTTTCTTCCATGGTCGGGGAAAAAACTTACATTTTTGGAGCAGTAGAGCCTATCCATTTATTAAAAAAGGCTATGATGTATTCATTATTGATTACAGAGGCTTTGGAAAGAGTTCCAAAGGATTTAAAGAGTCTTGGCTATTAGAAGATGGCGAAACTGCCTACCATTTTTTACTCTCCCACTATCCTGAAGACCAAATCGTTGTATATGGTAACTCGATGGGAACATCGATTGCTACCTGGGTGGCAGCAACCCATAACCCACAAATGCTCATCTTAGAAGCCCCTTTCTATAGCATGGTAGATGCCGCCTCCTTTATAAAGCCTTACATCCCCGAATTTATTATAAGATGGGCACTTAAATATCACCTTCGCACGGATCAATGGATTGAACATGTCAAAGCCCCAATCTACATCTTTCATGGAATAGATGACAAGACAGTCCCCTACGAACAAGGTCAAAAGCTTTATGGCAAGATCAAAGATAACAAGCAAAACGAAATGATCACGCTACCAAAAGCGGGCCATGGCAACGTGCATCAAGACCCGCTCTACATTGAAAAGCTCGATGAGCTCCTTCCTTAAATACCAGCAGCCATTAAATTTTCAGCAATTTCGATCACCTGCGTTTGCGCGCTTGATACCATACATGTTGTAGCAGACCAAGCTTTTCTAACAGCAGCCTCTTCTGCAGTTGTATCAAAATATTTAGCAATGCCCGCAAAAAGCGTTTCGGTATTTTTTGAATACTCATCATTACAAATTGTAAAAAGCGTCGGCTCCAGCATTAGAAGGCATTTCATTGCTGTGACATAAATTTTTCCTGCATGAGTAGGTGTAAATTGACCTACAAAGCCAATCGATGCTGCAATAGTGTTTGTTAAACATTGGACAAATGATTTTTGAGCTAGAGTAGTAAATTTTTTATCGTCTGCTAACAAAAAAGCAAGAGCTGCAATAGGAATATAGAAAATTGTCTCAACTGCATTCCATACCGCAACAGCTATCGATGAAAGCCAAGACTCTCTATACAATCTTCTTGATTCTAGTCCAGAATGGAAATGCTCTACTTTTAGATCGACTAATGAAGATGGATTAGGAGATCCAACATTATTTGCTGATCCAATAAAAGCTCTTGCTAGAGTAAGACTTCCAACAGTATTAAGAATCGCCGGATAGAAATTCTCTGGACCCCATTTGTTATCAATAAAACCTTTAAATGCAACTTGCATAATATCTCCCTTTTTTTTAATGAGTGTTAAAGATATATTAATATCATTTAAAGAACAAGAGATCATTCAAAATGAAAATAGCAGTGGGTATGTCTGGAGGTGTCGATTCATCTGTCACAGCGCTTCTCTTAAAAGAGGCTGGCCATGATGTTATAGGCATTTTTATGAAGAATTGGGATGAGGATGATAATATTGATAGCAAGACATGCCCTGCTGTTCAAGATTATGAAGACGCCCTCTCTGTATGTCAAAAATTAAATATACCCCTTTACTCCTTTAATTTTTCTAATGAGTACTGGGATCAAGTATTTGTGGGCTTTTTAGACGATTTAAAGAAAGGATTTACCCCCAACCCCGATATTTTTTGCAACCGGGAGATTAAATTTAATGTCCTCATGCAAAAAGCATTTGAGCTTGGTGCTGAAAAGCTCGCTACAGGACACTATGCAAACGTTGGCCCCCAATATGAGCTTGTAAGAGGGATCGACAAAAACAAAGATCAAAGTTATTTTTTATTCACCCTAACAAGCGATATCCTAGAAAAAGTCCTCTTCCCTGTCGGAGCCTATAATAAAGAGGATATCAGAAAAATTGCCGAAAGGGGCGGCCTCTTAACATATAATAAGAAGGATAGCACCGGCATCTGTTTTATAGGCAAACGGAAGTTTAAGGATTTTATCACTACTTATATGCCTCCAGCCAAAGGGGTTTTTCAAACACCTGACGGTAAGGTGGTTGGAGAACATAGCGGCGCCTGGTACTATACTATTGGCCAACGCAAGGGAATGGGCATTGGCGGCCCCGGAGAGGCCTGGTTTGTCATTGGCAAGGATATCTCCACCCAAGTCGTCACCGTGGTACAAGGCGAAGACAACCCTCTCCTTCTCGCGGACTCTCTCCTAGCAACGGATCTAAGCTGGGTGCAAAGCCCTCCTCAGACCCCCTATGCCTGCACAGCAAAAATCAGGTACAGACAGGATGACCAAGAGTGCCTGATAGAGAAAATTGAAAATGGCACTGCTTATATAAAATTTACCCACCCTCAAAGAGCTGTTACCCCTAGGCAGGCTATTGTCTTTTACCAAGGGGAGACTTGTCTTGGCGGGGGACTCATCCTCCAAAAATTAGTTTAAATAAATTTGAGTCTGGCTACTTTCAGTTGAATCCATTGTAAAAAAAATTTACAAGAACCAAACTAGCGTTAGGAGGCTCGGCTCGCCTCCTCCGACCTCCAGCAGCTGATCTGTCTGTGAAGATCATTTTATCTGCTTGCAGATAAAATTATTGCGTTGCAGTCGCTCGCTGTGTAAAACACTATTCGTTCGCTCC